>NZ_JCAFUL010000007.1:0-270472 GCF_059371315.1 Stenotrophomonas sp. YJH_SMC_8
AGATTCCGGCGTGGGCGCCAAGCTACATGGCGATCGTCGAGATCCAGGCTTGTACGGCGGCCCACGCCGGCTCTCGGCACCTACGCTGCCAGATTCCGATCAGATAAGGCTTGGCAGCCGCATCCATGCGGCTGACACCCCGCAATCCGACACCGCCCCACCTTCGACAGGTTCCGTGTGCTGTTGGTGGGTGTCGACCTTGGTCGACACAATCTGTCAGATATCGAAATGAATCCGGGGTCAGATCCGTTTTCCTACGGAAAACGGATCTGACCCCAAGAGCCATTCCAACAGACCGCAGAAAGCTGTCGAAGGCGGGGTGGGTCCGGTTGCGGGGGTGTCCGCGGCATGGATGCCGCGGCCAAGCCCCCAAGGACGGGTTTACGGCGTCCCCCGCAACCGGGCCCACCCCGCCAACACACGGAATGCCAGTTTTTGAAGTTGCTCTGGCTCCGGCTTCGGCGGGTGCAGGGCGCAGCCCTGTCGAGCAACACCCCCTCGTGCACAATGGGGCCGACCCCGCCTGGACCCCGTCCTGATGTCGAGCAAGCCGTATTCAGAAGCCTGCGAGCGCAACCGCGAGCCGATCGCTGCCGCACTCGACCCATGGATGGGCGACCGCCACCGGGTGCTGGAAATCGGCAGCGGCACCGGCCAGCACGCTGCCTTCTTCGCCGAGCGTTGGCCGTGGCTGCGCTGGCAGCCCAGTGATCATCCGGACCACCTGCCTGGCATCGAGGCATGGCGTGCCGAAGCGGCCTTGCTGAATCTGCTGCCGCCGCTGGCGCTGCAGGTGGAACTGCCTCCGGCGCCGGGGCTCAGCCTGCCACAGGGCAGCACCTTCGACGCCGCATTCAGCGCCAACACGCTGCACATCATGAGCTGGGACCACGTACAGGCGCTGTTCGCCGCGCTGCCACCGGTGCTGCGCCGTGGCGCGCTGCTGGCGGTCTACGGTCCGTTCAATTACGGCGGCCGCTACACCAGCGACAGCAACGCGCAGTTCGATGGCTGGCTGAAGGCGCGCGACCCCCGCAGCGGTATCCGCGATAGCGAAGCGGTGCAGGCGCTGGCGGCCGACAATGGCTTCACCCGCCTGGGCGACGTGGTGATGCCGGCCAACAACCGGCTGCTGTTGTGGCGGTTGGGGTAAACCGCCGGTAGTGCCGGCCGCTGGCCGGCATTCGATTGCCAGGATGGATGCCGGCCAGCGGCCGGCACTACCTGTTTCGCGGCGTTACGCCACCTGCACGATATGCAGCGCCTTCGGGTTCCGCCACTGCGCCAGCAGGGCGGCCTCGCGCGCCTTGGCCTGTTCGAAGTGGGCTTCCTTGACGTGGCCGAAGCCGCGGATGTGCTCGGGAATGCTGGCAATCTCCACCGCCAGCGCCAGGCGGTCGTCATCCAAGCCATCCAGCAGCACCTGTACGGTCGCCTCGTAGTCGCCGATCAGCTTGCGTTCCATGCGGCGCTCTTCGGTGCGACCGAACACATCGAAGCGTCCGCCGCGCAGGAACTTCAGCTTCGCCAGCAGCCCGAACGCCTTGAACATCCACGGGCCGTATTCCTTCTTCAGCAACCGGCCCTGCTCGTCCTTCTTCGCGAACAGCGGCGGCGCCAGGTGGAAGCGCAGCTGGTAGTCGCCCTCGAACTGCTGTTGCAGGCGGCGCTGGAAGTCGCCGCTGGTGTACAGGCGCGCCACTTCGTACTCGTCCTTGTAGGCCATCAGCTTGAACAGGTAGCGGGCCACGGTCTCGGTCAGTGCGGTGGAACCGCCGATGCGGTCGGCCTCGGTGGCGCGCACGCGTGCCACCAGATCACGGTAGCGGTTGGCATAGGCGGCATCCTGGTACTCGACCAGGAAGGCGGCGCGACGCTCGATCATTTCGTCCAGCGAACGCGACAGGCGTGCGTCGTCCAGCGGCAGGAACGCCACGTCGCCGCCATGCGAGGGCAGG
Source organism: Stenotrophomonas sp. YJH_SMC_8 (assembly GCF_059371315.1). Taxonomy (NCBI): domain Bacteria; kingdom Pseudomonadati; phylum Pseudomonadota; class Gammaproteobacteria; order Lysobacterales; family Lysobacteraceae; genus Stenotrophomonas; species Stenotrophomonas sp. YJH_SMC_8. Next base: position 1,959 of record NZ_JCAFUL010000007.1, read on the forward strand.
CCGCGCAGTTCGCGTTCGTCACCGGTGTTGCGCGGCGCCGCGGTGGCGCCCCACTCGTTGCCTTCCCACTCGCCCGGCGGCAGCGGGTGCAGCGGGCCCGGGGTGGATTCGGTATCGGTGTGGCGGTTGCGCACCAGACCGGCGGCCTGCTGCACGGCCTGCGGATCGACCACCGCCAGGCGGCCCCAGGCGAAGGCCTTCTGGTTCATCGCCACGGCCGCGCCGTTCAACTCGATGGCGCGCATCAGCGACTCGAACGACAGCGGCACCAGGCCCTGCTGCCAGGCGTAGCCGAGGATGAACAGGTTGGCGGCGATGGCATCGCCCAGCAGCGCAGTGGCCAGCTGGGTAGCATCCAGCAGCAGCGGTTCCTGGCCGCCCAGTGCGACGCGCACGCCGGCGACGATGTCGGCGGCGGGGAACTGCATGTCCGGACGGGTGGTGAAGGTGCCCGGCATCGCTTCGTAGGTGTTCAGCACCACCTGCGAACGACCGGCGCGCACCTTGGACAGTGCCCAGTAGTCGTTGACCACCACCATGTCGCAGCCCAGCACCAGGTCGGCCTCACCGGCGGCGATACGCACGGCGTGGATGTCATCCGGGCGGCGTGCGATGCGGATGTGCGTGGTCACCGCGCCACCCTTCTGTGCCAGTCCGGTCTGGTCGAGCACGGTCGCGCCCTTGCCTTCCAGGTGGCCGGCCATGCCCAGCAGCGCGCCAATGGTCACCACGCCAGTGCCGCCGACGCCGGTGATCAGGATGTTCCAGGGCTGTTCCAGCGTGCCGCGGATGGTCGGCGCCGGCAGGTTGTCCAGCAGCGTGGAGGCATCACGCTTGCTGCCCTTGCGCGGCTGGCCGCCGTGCACGGTGACGAAGCTCGGGCAGAACCCGTTCACGCAGGAATAGTCCTTGTTGCAGTTGGACTGGTCGATCTCGCGCTTGCGCCCGAACTCGGTTTCCTTCGGCAGCACCGACACGCAGAAGCTCTTCTTGCCGCAGTCGCCGCAGCCTTCGCAGACCAGCGAGTTGATCAGCACGCGCTTCTGCGGGTCTTCCAGCTTGCCGCGCTTGCGGCGACGGCGCTTCTCGGTGGCGCAGGTCTGTTCGTAGATCAGGATCGAAACACCCTTCACTTCACGCAGGCGCTTCTGCACCTCCTCCAGTTCGCTGCGGTCGTGGAACTCGACGTCGCTGGGGAAATGTTCGCGCTGGCCGGTCCACCTGCCGATGTTGTCCGACAGCACCACGATGGTGTGGATGCCTTCCGCGCGCATCTGCTTTGCAATGTCCGGCACGCTCAGCGGTCCGTCCACCGGCTGGCCGCCGGTCATCGCTACCGCATCGTTGTAGAGGATCTTGTAGGTGATGTTGACCCCGGCGGCGACTGCCTGGCGGATCGCCAGCGAACCGCTATGGAAGTAGGTGCCGTCGCCCAGATTCTGGAACACGTGCGGGGTGTCGGTGAACGGCGCCTGCCCGGCCCAGGTCACGCCTTCGCCGCCCATGTGGGTGAAGGTGTCGGTGCTGCGGTCCATCCAGGTCACCATGTAATGGCAACCGATGCCGGCCAGCGCACGCGACCCTTCCGGCACCTGGGTGGAGGTGTTGTGCGGGCAGCCGGAGCAGTAGTGCGGCACGCGCGGGAAACTGGCGCGCGGCAACGCAAGCTCGGCTTCCTTTTCCTGCATCCACTGCAGGCGTTGCTCAATCGATTCGTTGTTGAAGAACTTCTGGATGCGGCGGCCGATCACGCCGGCGATGGTGGCCGGGGTCAGTTCGCCGGTGGACGGCAGGATCCACTCGCCGCTCTCGTCGTACTTGCCGACGATGGACGGGCGCCGGCCCCAGCTGGCCGGCCAGTTGAAGAACTGCTCCTTCATCTGGCGCTCGATGAAGGCACGCTTCTCTTCCACCACGATGATGTCTTCCAGGCCCTGCGCGAAGCGCGCGATGCCTTCCGGCTCCAGCGGCCAGGTCATGCCGACCTTGTACACGCGGATGCCGATGTCGGCGCACGCCGCTTCGTCCAGGCCCAGGTATTCCAGCGCCTGCAGCACGTCCAGGTAGCTCTTGCCGGTGGTGACGATGCCCAGCCGCGCGCGCGGCGCATCCATCACCACCTTGTCGATGCCGTTGGCGCGGGCGAACGCCTGCGCGGCCTTCACCGCATAGCGGTGCAGGCGCATCTCCTGGTCCAGCGGCGGATCCGGCCAGCGGATGTTGAGGCCACCCGACGGCATCTCGAAATCTTCCGGCAGCACGATGCGGCGTGCCATCGGATCGACCTGCACCGAGGCTGACGATTCCACCGTCTCGGCGATCGTCTTGAAGCCGACCCAGCGGCCGGTGTAACGGCTCATCGCCCAGCCCAGCAGGCCCATGTCCAGGATGTCCTGCACGCCGGCGGGGTTCAGCACCGGCATCATCGCGCTGACGAACTCGTCCTCGCTGCCGTGCGGCAGCGTCGAGCTGCGGCAGGCATGGTCATCGGCAGCCAGCGCCAGCACGCCGCCGTAGCGCGAGGTGCCGGCCGCGTTGGCATGCTTGAACACGTCGCCGCAGCGGTCCACGCCCGGGCCCTTGCCGTACCACATGCCGAACACGCCCTGCACGTTGGCGCCGGGGAACAGGTTGGTCTGCTGGGTGCCCCACACCATGGTGGCGCCCAGATCCTCGTTCAGGCCAGGGGTGAACTTCACCTTCGCCGCTTCAAGATGCTTGCGCGCGCGCCACAGTTCCAGGTCGAAGCCACCCAGCGGGCTGCCACGATAGCCGCTGACGAAGCCGGCGCTGTCGATGCCTTCGGCGGCATCGCGCAGGCGCTGCATCAGTGGCAGCCGCACCAGCGCCTGCACGCCACTCAGGTAGATCCGCCCCTCGTTGCGGGTGTACTTGTGGTCGAGCGTGTAATCACGGTCGAGCAGGTCGGCGGAAGAGGGCGAAGTGAGTTGCGCGGTACTGGTCATGGCTGGCCCGGTAGGATCGGCTGGCACCGGCCGCGTGCAGGCACGCGGCGGGAAAGGCGCGAATTGTAGCAGCGGGGCCGTGGTGGTCCCGGCACTCGCGCGCGCGCCGCTGCTGGGGTTAGGATCGGGGCGAGAGAGGGAGGCTGCGGTTGTGCAGCCTGGGGAGAAGGGATGTCAGTTCCAGGAAAGATCCTGGCCAGCGTGCTGCTGGCCTCGGGAGCGGTCACGGCGTGGGCCGCGCCGGCCATGCCGGTACCACAGGAGTTCTACTTCGACAGCGACCTGGCAGCGGCACCGATGGTGGCGATGCAGGGCGAGGGCGATGAGCTGGTCACCCAGCTGGTGAGGCTGCGCGAGCGCGGCCGGCGCGCGGTGGAAGCCACCGTGCAGCTGGCTTCGGTGGCCAGCACCCAGGGCCGTGCCGAGCTGGCCGACCAGCTGTACGGCGAGGCATTGAAGGAGGCACCGGCACAGAGCAGCGCGGGCCGCAGCGTGCGCTGGAACTACGGCTGGGACCTGCTGCGCCAGGGCAAGCCGGAGGCCGCGCTGGAGCAATGGCTGTCATCGGCCGGCAATGCACGCAGCAAGCCCAGCTGGGTGCCACCGACCTATGCGCTGGCGCTATGGCGGATGGGGCAGAAACAGGAAGCGGTGCAGTGGTATGCCGCGGCGGTGCGCACCGAGCCGTCGCAATGGAGCACCAGTGCCAATTATGCGCAGTTGCTGCCGCAATGGCGCGAGGATGAGCGTGCGTCGTTGGCCGAAGTGCAGCAGGCGTGGGTGGCTGCCCCGCCGGCCTGGCCCTGAGGGAGGGGGTCCGGCCGGGTTGCACCCGGCACCCGCAGAGGCAACAGCCGAAGCAACAGCCGAAGCAACAGCAACAGCGGGCAATCCGAGGGATGGCGGGGCGGTGTGGGTTGGCAGGACACGCCGTAAACCCGTCCCTGGGGGCTCGATGGCGCCATCCATGGCGCCAACGGTCCTGCCAACCCACACCACCCCACCTCTGAAGGTTCGACGCTGCTGTTGGTAGGTGTCGACCTTGGTCGACACGGTAGATCCACGCCATGCGTGGATGAATCTGCATCGGAATCGAATACTGGAAATCTGATCGAAGAGCAGCCGAGCGTGGGCTCGGCTCTACAAAAAAGCGGCCAGCCAACCGGTTCTGCTTTTGCTCTTGCTCTTCTTCTTTCTTCTACGTGGCTGATCGCCCCCGGAAACCGTCAGAAGTCGGGCGGGGTGGGTTCGCGGGGGTGTCCGCGGCATGGATGCCGCGGCCAAGCCCCCATGGATGGGTTTACGGCGTCCCCCGCGAACCCGCCCCGCCCGGCCAACCACGGCTGTTGCTTTGAGCGATCAACCACGAGGGGCTGCGCCGTTCGCGGGAAAACTCAATCGTCCGCGGAAACCGTCCGCCCCGACGCCCACGCCCGCAGGGCCTCCACCTGCTCGGCCATCAGCACAGACAGCGGCCGCGTGGCGCGGATCTCGTTCATCAGCAGCTCGGTATCCAGCGGCCGGCCCTCGGCATGCGCCGCGTACAGCCCGGCCACGATCGCCTGCTCGATCTCGGCGCCGGAGAACCCATTGGCGGCAGCCGCCAGCGCCGGTAGCGCGAAGTCGTCGGCATTGAGCTGGCGCCGGCCCAGGTGCAGCCGCAGCAGCTCCACGCGTACCTCTGGCGAGGGCAGGTCGACGAAGAAGATCTCGTCGAAGCGGCCTTTGCGCAGCAGCTCGGCAGGCAGCTCGTGTACCTGGTTGGCAGTGGCCACAATGAACACCGGTGCCTTGCGCTCGGCCATCCAGGTCAGCAGATGGCCGAGCACGCGGCGCGACACGCCGCCGTCTTCGCCACCGCTGGCCAGGCCCTTCTCGATTTCGTCCATCCACAGCACGCAGGGCGCCAGCTGCTCGGCCGAGGCCAGGGCCTGGCGCAGGTTGGCCTCGGTCTCGCCGTGGTACTTGTTGTACAGCGCACCCACGTCCAGGCGTAGCAATGGCACGCCGAAGCCGGCAGCGGTGGCCTTGGCCAGCATCGACTTGCCGCAGCCCTGTACGCCCAGCAGCAGCATGCCGCGCGGCGGATCCAGCCCGGCCGGTGCGGAGCCAGCGATGAACGCCACCCGCCGCTGGTTGATCCAGCGCTTGAGCCGGTTGGCGCCGGCCACGTCGCCGAAGCGCGCGCTGTCATGCTCGAAGAACAGGTGCCCGCTGCGGTTGAGCAGCTCGAATTTCAGCCGTGCCAGCTGCGGCAGGTCGTCGTCGCGCAGCGCGCCATCGGCGTAGATCAGCTGGCGCGCGATGCGGCGGGCGTCGACCAGGCTCAGGCCCTGCAGGTTCTTCAGGATCTTCTTCACCGCTTCGCTGTCGACCTCGACCCGGCGGCCGCCATGCTCGCGGGCATAGGCATCGGCCTCTTCGCGCAGCATCTTCAGCAGGGCGTTGGCGTCGGGCAGGCGTGGGTTGAAGCGTACCGCCAGCGCTTCCAGCTCGGCCGGCAGTTCGACCTTGGCGCCGATCAGAACCAGCACGTGCGGTTCGCTGTGGCGGCGCTGGATCAGGTCGCGCAGGGCGCGCTGGTGGCTGGCATAGCCCAGGTAGGGGTGGAAATCGAGAAGCAGGTAGACCCCGCGCTGCTCGGCCTGGCGGATCATCTGCAGGGCCGCGCTGGCGTCGGGTGGCCCGGCCGGCGGATCTTCGCTGTCCAGGTCGATGCGGCGCAGGCCCTCGGTGATCGACCACCGGTGCAGCGCCCGCCAGACGTGCATCAGCGTCTGCCGGAACAGGTCGACGATGCGACCCTCGTCCTGGGTCTCGATCACGATCAGGGGGGTGTTGGCGCGGATCAGTGCGCTCAGGTCCTGCAGCTCGCTCATGCCGGTTCGATCCTTCGGGGGCGCCACGATAGCAAAGGGATGGCCGCAGGTTCAGCGCGGTGCTACCTCCCGTCACCACCGCCGGTGTACGCTCGGGGCACGTACCCGGAAGCGAGGCTGGCATGAAGACGATCCTGGTGGCCGGTTCCAAGGGCGGGGTGGGCAAGACCACCGTCGCCACCCACCTGGCCGCGTACGCGGCATTGCAGGGCAAGGCCACGGTGATCGCCGATGCCGACCCGCAGGGCTCCAGCACCCGCTGGGCACAACGGCGTGCCGGGCTGGAAAGCGCGGTGCTCCCCATTGATGTGTATCGGAAGAAGCAGTGGGCACAGAAGCTGCCCGACGGCACCGAAACCGTCATCATCGACGCACCAGCTGGTGCGTTGGCCGACGATATCCCCCATTTCCTTGACGCTGCCGACGCGGTAGTGGTGCCGGTGCTGCCCTCGGCGCTGGACATCGAAGCCATCGTCGGCTTCCTCAACAGCCTGGCCCAGAACCCGCGGGTGCACAGCCGCAAGCTGCCGGTCGGGCTGGTCCTGAACCGCACCAAGCCCTGGACCCAGACCTCGCAGCAGGCGCTGCAGATGCTGGCCGAATGGCCGTACCCGGTGGTCGCGCAGCTGCGTGACAGCCAGAGCTACGTGGTCATGACCGGCCTCGGCCGCAGCCTGTTCGACTACCGCTCCGCCCAGGTGCGCGAGCACCAGGCCGACTGGGAGCCGCTGCTGTCCTGGCTCAAGCTTTGATGCCTGCGTCACTCTTTCTGCTGCATCCTCTTCTTCATGGAAACCCGCGATGCGTGAACTGATCCTGCTGCGCCATGCCCATGCCGAACCGGCTACCCCCGGCCAGGCCGACCTCGACCGGCCGTTGTCGCCGGTGGGGCTGGCCGAAGCCGAAGCCGCCGGCAAGTGGCTGAAGGAAAACAACCTGCTGCCGGACTGCGTGCTGTGTTCACCGGCGCGGCGTACCCGCGAAACCCTGGAAGCCGTGCTCGGCACCATCGGTTACGTGGAAAAGCGCCTGGAAGACCGCATCTACGAAGCCACCCCCGGCACCCTGGCGGCATTGGTGGACGACCGCCGTGATCTCGACCGGGTGCTGATCGTCGGCCACAACCCGGGCCTGGAGCGGCTGGTGGCGTTGATGACCGAGGGCACCAGCAGCGACTACCGCGGCATGCCGCCGGCCGGCATCGCCGTGCTCGGCTTCCCGCGTGAGGCCTCGATCGAGCCAGGCGTGGCCAGCCTGAACGCATTCTGGTGGCCGTGATCCGATGAGCCTGGCGCGGCGCAGCCGCTATCTGCTGCCCGCGCTGCTGGCACTCGGCCCGGCCTGGGCCGCCGTGCCCACGCCGACCACCCTGCCACCGGTGGTCGCCGAGGCGCACCGGGTGATGCGCCTGGATACCCAGCGTTCGCAGATCGGCTTCGAGGTGCGCACCCGCTTCGGGCAGCGTATCGAAGGCCTGTTCCCGCACTTCGAAGGGCGCATCGAGATCCTTTCCGACGGCCGCCACCAGGTGCACCTGAAGATGTTCACGCGCTCGGTCGAGATTCCGGGAAAATCACGCTACACCGGCTGGATGCGCGGCGAGGAGTTCTTCGATGCCGGCCGCCATCCGGTGGTCGAGTTCGACTCGCTGCCGTACTGGCCGGAAACCGTGGAGAGCGGTGGCGACATCAACGGCCGGCTGACCCTGCGCGGGATCAGCCACCCCGAGACACTGAAGGTCGAGAAGGCGGAGTGTGCCCGACCCGGCTATGATTGCGACGTCGTCAGCCGCGGTACCGTGCAGCGAGGCCGGTACGGCATGGACAGCTGGCAGCTTGCCTTGAGTGACCGAGTGACTTTCGTATTGCGTGCGCGCCTGAGCGAGGCGCCGAAACCGTGAACCTCCTGCTGCGTGTACTGGCGCTGGCAACCGTGTTGCTGGGCAGCGGTTGTGCATCGCTGTCGAATGCCGAGCGCGACCGCGCCGAGGCAATCGCCGTGCAGGCACGTTCGACCGTGGTTGATTGCCAGCGTGCCGACCGCTGTGCCCAGGACTCGCCGCTGCGTGCGCTGGCGGGCCGGGCGTTCACCGAATCCACCCCGGAACGACCGCGCCACTACGCCACCCTGCTCGATGAGGGCGAGGGCGCCCTGGTCGCACGCCTGAACCTGCTGCGCAGTGCCACCCGCAGCATCGACCTGCAGACCTACATCTTCGACAAGGACGACAGCGCCCGCCTGGTCATCGATGAACTGCTGGCCGCATCGCGCCGCGGGGTGAAGGTGCGCCTGCTGATCGACCAGCTCTCGGCGATCTCCGACCTGCAGATCCTCGGCGCCCTGTCCGGTGCGCACCAGAACTTCCAGCTGCGGGTCTACAACCCGACCTTCGGCAAGGCCCGGCTGAACTACTTCGACTATGCCGGCAGCGTGCTGTGCTGCTTCCGCCGGTTCAACCAGCGCATGCACAACAAGCTGCTGGTGATCGACGATGCGATCGGCGTGGTCGGTGGCCGCAACTACCAGGACGACTATTACGACTGGGACCGCGAGTACAACTTCCGCGACCGCGATGTGCTGATCGCCGGCCCGGAAGCACGTGCGATGGCGGCCAACTTCGACGCGTTCTGGCGCGCCCACCGCAGTGTCCCGGCCGAGCGCCTGAACGACGTGGGCCGCACCCTGCTGCGCGAAGGCGTGCCAACGCTGCCACCGGCCACCTTCCGCCGCCCGGAACGGGTACAGCGGGTCAGCGCCGAAGCCAACGACACCGAGTTCGTCACCCGTTCCTTCGTCGATACCGCGCTACCAGTGGCTTCGGTACGCTACGTGGCCGACCTGCCACGCAAGCATCGCCGCGAGAAGGCCGATGCACCGCTGGCCGGCCAGCATGTGACCGAGCCACAGCTGGATGCGCTGATCGCCAGTGCACAGAAGGAAGTGATCCTGCAGACGCCGTACCTGGTGCTGTCCAAGCCGGCGCAGAAGCTGTTCCGTGAACTGCGCAAGCGCCCGCAGCCACCACGCGTGGTGGTGTCCAGCAACAGCCTGGCAGCGACCGACAACCCGATCGTGTATGCGCTGTCGTACAAGTACAAGCGGCGCAACATGCGCGAACTGGGCTTCAACATCTTCGAATACAAGCCGTTCCCGCTGGATGCGCCGGTCGATTACCGCAACCTGCTGCCGGACCCGATTGCCGTGCCCGGGGGGGAAGACGAGGGCGACCGCAACCCGCTGATCGGTGGCAGTGCCGCCGGCAGCAACGCACGCAGTGGCAGCAGTAGTGGTTCGGGTGAAGGCAGCAAGCAGGGCCCGTTGAACCATCGCCACAGCGACGGTGCCTACGACAACGCACGCGCGCGCCGTCGCGCCGCCGGCAGCGAGGTGGAAACGCGCCTGCTGCGCACCGAGACGCGGCCGTCGTTCCTGGGCAGCAAAGCGGTCAACAAGCCGTTGCCGGTCACCCGCAAGGGCGCGCGCATGGGCCTGCATGCCAAGTCGCTGGTGGTCGACCGCCGCATCGGCGTGGTCGGCACCCACAACTTCGATCCGCGCAGCGAGAACTACAACACCGAAGGCGCGGTGATCATCGACGACCCGGTTTTTGCCGAGGAACTGGCGCAGAGCATCCTGCGTGACACCCACCCGCAGAACTCCTGGACGGTGGCGCCACGGGCCAAGCCACCGGTGCTGTCGGGGCTGAACTACAGCGTCGGCAAGGCTTCCGAAGCGCTGCCCATCCTTGATTTCTGGCCGTGGCGCTACGCCACCGACTACGAGTTCAAGCCCGGCCCCGAATGCCCGCAGCCGCTGCCGCGGCAGGATCCTGATTTCCATCGCTGCTACGTCGCCGTCGGCGACTTCCCCGAAGTCAATGTCGGCCCGAAGTGGCTGCTGGTGCGCATGCTGACCGCATTCGGCGCCGGTCTCGTTCCCATCCTCTGAAGGTACCCGCATGGCCCAGGTCTTCCGCGAAGCCGTTTCCATCGAGCAGCTCAACGCGCTCAGCCGCAACACGGCGATTGAATCCCTGGGCATCGTCTTCAGCGCCGCCGGCGAGGACTGGCTGCAGGCCACCATGCCGGTGGATGAGCGCACCCGCCAGCCCTACGGCATCCTGCACGGCGGTGCCTCGGTGGTGCTGGCCGAGACCCTGGGCAGCAGCGCAGGCAACCTGTGCGTGGATACCGGCAAGCAGGTCTGCGTGGGCCTGGAGATCAACGCCAACCACGTGCGCGCCGTGCGCTCGGGCACGGTCACCGGCACCGCCCGCGCGCTGCACGTCGGCCGCAGCACCCAGCTGTGGGAGATCCGCATCGAGGACGAGCAGGGCCGCCTAGTATGCATCTCACGGCTGACCCTGGCGGTGGTGGCTGCCGGTCACGGCTGAGCCTCCCGGGGCTTGTTGACGGCCGCGGAACCCAGCGTTCCCCGCCGATTGCCCCGGTCGATGGCTGTTATGGCCTAAATCGGCTGGCAGCGATGACAGCCCTCCGGTATCGTGCGCGGATGACTTCCCCCACTCCGGCCCCCCGTGGCGGCGTGGCGCGTGTGTGCCGTTACCTGTACCGCGTACCGCTGCTGTTGGTCCACATCATCGTGTTCCTGCCGCTCATCCTGATCGGCATGCTTCCGCCGTGGGGCGAGCTGCGCGTGGGCGAGGCGACCTTCGGCGCCAAGGTGGTCAACTGGTGGCAGGGTGGGCTGATGTGGATCTTCGGCTTCCGCCTGGTGCAGATCGGCAGGCCGTTGCCCGGTGCCGTGCTGTTCGTCGCCAACCACGTCAGCTGGGTCGACATCTGCATCCTGCACAGCCAGCGCATGATGGGCTTCGTCGCCAAGCGCGAGATCGCCAGCTGGCCGTTGGTCGGTTGGCTCGCCGCGCGCGGCCAGACCATCTTCCACCAGCGAGGCAACACCGAATCGCTCGGTGGCGTGATGCAGGTGATGGCCGACCGCCTGCGCGAAGGCAAGGCCGTGGGCGTGTTCCCGGAAGGGCGGACCCGCGGCGGTCACGAAGTGGGCCCGTTCCACGCCCGCATCTTCCAGGCCGCGGTCGAGACCGGCGTGCCGGTGCAACCGGTGGCACTGGTGTACGGGGAGAAGGGCGACGCGCAGACCATCGTCGCGTTCGGCCCGAACGAAAGCTTCTTCGCCAATTTCCTGCGCCTGCTCGGCGAGCCGGCGCGGCGTGCGGAAGTGCACTTCCTGGCACCGATCGGTGCACAGGACCTGGAAGGCCGTCGGCGCATCGCGGAAACCTCGCGGGCGCGCATCGTGGCGGCCATGAGCGCCGGGTGAGGCTGCGGTGGCCCTGATCCCGCCACCTGTCCTGGACGCCGGCACGCCGACGCTGCATGCGGCTGACTACCAGCCACCGCGCTGGCTGCGCAATCCCCACCTGCAGTCGATGCTCAGCTCCAGCCGCATGCGCCTGCAGCGTGGCCTGCTGCTGCTGGCCGCTACCGGTGCGGTCAGCGAGGAGCTGATCCTGGATGGCGGCGATGGCGTTCGCCTGCAGGGCTGGCACAGCCATGTCGAAGGCCGCGAGCCGCAGGGCATGGCCCTGCTGCTGCATGGCTGGGAAGGCAGTGCCGAGTCCAGCTACATGCGCATGGCGGCCGCGCGCATGCTGGAGCAGGGCTTCGACGTGGTGCGGCTGAACTTCCGCGACCACGGCAACACCCATCACCTCAACCCCGGCATCTTCCACTCCAACCTGATCGACGAAGTGGTGCATGCCGCGGGCGACATAGCCCGGCGCTGGCCGCAGCTGCCGCTGGTGGCCGCCGGCTACTCGCTGGGCGGCAACTTCGTGCTGCGCCTGGCCCTGCGCGCGCCGGCCGCCGGCGTGCCGCTGCAGCGCGTGGCCTCGGTGTGCCCGGTGCTGGACCCGGCGCTGACCATGGAAAGCATCGAGAACGGCCCGGCGATGTACGACTGGTACTTCCGCCGCAAGTGGGCCGGTTCGCTGCGCCGCAAGCGCGATCTGTTCCCCGAGCTGAGCGACTGCGACGACCGCGTGCTGAAGCTGGACATCCGTGCGCTGACCGCCTGGCTGGTCGAGCGCCACACCAGCTTCGGTTCGCTGCAGGCCTATTTCGACGGCTACTCGATTGCCGGCGACCGCCTGTCCACCCTGCAGGTGCCGGCCGACATCCTGATGGCGCAGGATGACCCGGTGATCCCGTATGCCACCTTCAACAACTGGCAGCTGCCGCGCCAGGCGCACCTGGAAACCGCCTGTTGGGGTGGCCACTGCGGTTTCATCGAGAACTGGCGTGGCGACGGCTTCTCCGAGCGCTGGGTTGCGCAGCGCCTGCAGCGGGTCCTGCGGGCCTGAACCGGCGGCAGCGCGCAGCCCGCTACAATGCGGGTTTGCACTTGAACCGGACTGCCATGCAAGACCAGATCATCCAAGCGTTGCGCCAGAACCAGGCCGACCAGGCCGTGCAGCTGGCCCAGGCGTGGACCCATGACGAACCCGGCCAGGCCAACGCCCACCGCTGGCTGGCGCTTGCGCTGCAGCAGCAGGGCAACGCCGAGGAGGCGATGGAGGCACTGCAGCAGGCGCTGCGGCTGGCCCCGGACGACGCCCAGCTGCACCTGCAGCATGCCGGCCTGCTGCTGGCACTGCGCCAGTTCGAGGGTGCCGACGAAGCACTGGTGCGCACCACCGGCCTCGATCCGAACTCGTTCTCCGCCTATCTGATGCAGGCGCACCTGGCGATCGGCCGCAATGACTTCGACGAAGCGCAGCGCATCTCGACCCTGGCCGCACGCGTGGAGCCGGACCATCCGGAACTGCTGACCATCGACGGCATGGTTGCACTGCGCCGCGGTGACGCCGACCGCGCACTGGCGCTGCTGTCGGCTGCCAGCAAGGCGCTGCCGGACGATACCCGCGTGCTGTACGCGCTGGGCTTTGCCTACCTCGGCAAGGACATGCTGGCGTTCGCCGAGCAGTCGTTCCGCCGCGTGCTGGAACTCAATCCGTCGCTGTCCTCGCTGCATGGCCTGGTGGTGCAGCTGGCACTGCGCCAGGGCAACGTGCCGGCCGCCGCCGAGGCCATGCAGGTGGCCCTGCAGCAGCCGGAGATGGACGTACCGTCGATGCGCCGCCTGGCGGGTGAGCTGTCGCTGCGCAATGGCCAGCCGCTGCAGGCCCTGGACTACCTGCTGCCGCTGCTGGAGACGCAGCCGGAAGACCGCCAGGTGCTGCAGCTGCTGCTGATGTCCTGGCAGCGCCTGGGCCGCGAGGACGAAGCGCGCGCACGCCTGGATGCGGTGCTGGACAGCAACGACCAGCTGCACGACGTGTGGCTGGCGCGACTGGCCATCGAGCAGGTGGGCAGCGAAAGCGCCGTGACCGCGGTCGAGCGCTGGATGGCGGCCATGCCCGCGCACCTGCCGGCCCTGGAGGCGCGCCTGCGCCTGCATGACATGGTCGGCGAACACGCTCAGGCCGAAGCGATCGCCGAACGCATCGTCAGCCTGGAACCGGGCCGCGTCAGCGGCGAGACCCGCCTGGTCGAAGGCCTGCTGCAGCGCGATCCGGCCGCCGCCGTGGCCCGTGTGCAGGCGCTGATCGAGCTGGCGCCGGAAGACCATCGCGCCGACCTGCGGACGTGGATGGGCGAGATCCAGGACCGCGCCGGGCAGCCGCAGGACGCGCTGCGCACGTGGCTGTCGCTGCAGGCCGACCAGGCACCGCAGCGCTTGCCACTGCCGCCTCAGGCCAAGTCCCCGCCGAGCTGGCCGGACAAGGGCAGCATCGACGGCGATGCCAGCTCCGCGCCGATCTTCCTCTGGGGCGCGCCGGGTTCGGGCGTTGAGCGCGTGGCAACCGGCCTGGCCGCTGCCAGCCCGGTGTTGCGCAGCGACCGCTACACCAACACGCCGCCCGATGACGCGTTCCAGAACTACAACACGCTGCAGGACCTGGCCTCGGGCGTGCTGACGCCGGAGCGGCTGGTGCAGCGCTGGCGTGAACAGCTGCCGGCACGTGGCCTGCAGAGCGACACCGTGATCGACTGGCTGCTGTGGTGGGACAACGCGCTGCTGTGGGCGCTGCGCCCGCAGCTGCCCCAGGGCCGCCTGGTGCTGGTGCTGCGCGACCCGCGCGACATGCTGCTGGACTGGGTGGCCTACGGTGCCGCCGCGCCGCTGGCGATGACGTCGTTGGCCGAAGCCAGTGAATGGCTGACCCGCGCGCTGAACCAGATCGCCACGCTGCATGAGGACGACCTGTACCCGCACGTGCTGCTGCGCATCGACCAGATCGGCAACGATCCGCAGGCGATGGCCGAACTGCTGGGTCGCCTGTTCGAGCGGCCGATGCCGCCGGCGGCACAGCTGGGCGCCCCGCGCCTGCCGGCCGGCCACTGGCGCAACTACCGCGACGTGATGAGCGCCGCCTTTGCCCAGCTCACCCCGGTTGCGGTGCGCCTGGGTTACCCGGAAGAGTGAGGAGAGTCCGATGCAGCTGACCAGCCACAGCCTGACCAACGGCGCGCCGATCGATCGTGAGTTCGCCGCAGGCGATGCCAACGGCTTCGCCCCCGACCGCAACCCGCACCTGGCCTGGAGCGGGGTGCCGGCTGGCACCCGTTCGTTCCTGCTGGTGTGCGTGGACCCGGACGTGCCGACCGTGCCGGAGACGGTTGGCCGCAGCGACATGAGCGTGCCGCGCGACCAGCCGCGCTGCGATTTCGTGCACTGGGTGATGGCCGACATCCCGGCCACGGTGCAGGAGATCGCCGCTGGCAGCTGCAGCGACGGCTTCGTGGTGAAGGGCAAGCCCGCATCCGCCGGCCCGGCCGGCAGCCGCCAGGGGCTGAACGACTTCACCGGCTGGTTCGCCGGCAACCCGGACATGGCCGGTGACTACCTGGGCTATGACGGCCCGTATCCGCCGTTCAACGACGAGCGCATGCACCGCTATTTCTTCCGGGTATTCGCGCTGGACGTGGCGTCGCTGGACCTGCCGCAGCGCTTCACCGCCGCCGACGCGTACCGCGCCATGCACGGCCACGTGCTGGCCGAAGCCGCACTGCACGGCACCTACACGTTGAACCCGGCGCTGGGTTGAGCAGCACCCGGGTAGAGCCGGCCAGTGGCCGGCTCCACCTGTAGCGTCGGGCCATGCTCGACGGTTTCCTTGATCATTTCACTGGCAACGGTGCCGGTTCGAACACTGCGGTGTCGCCCTGCGCGTTGCGCAGTACCAGCGCGCCGCGCTCATCCAGCTCAAGCGTCGGTGCCGGTCTCCGGCTGCTCATCAGCGCTCCAGCACGTTCCTGCTGCACGACGATGTCACCACGCATGCATCCGGCCACTGTCTGGATGCCGTTCTCCAGGATCAGCTGGTTGTCCTGCAGCCGGTACTGGCTGCTGACGTTGTTGCACAGGTTCAACTCGCTCATGTAACCGTGCCCGAAGCGCAGCGTATAGGGCGCGCGACCGCGGACGAACAACGCGCCGATGCGCCTGCCCTTTGCATCTGTGGCGCGGGTGAGCTGCCACGTGTGGGCTTCGAGCTGGGCGGTGGTGGGCGTGCTGGCAGCGGAGGCATCCGCGCACATGGCCAGCAGTGCAGCGGCCAAGAGGGTGGGGACATGCTTCATGCCGATCTCCCGATGCATCTGGGTAGTGCCGGCCGCTGGCCGGCAATATCCGCGTGTTGGCGGTGCTCCGCAGGGCAGCCGGCCAGCGGCCGGCTCTACCGACAATGAAGAAGGGCGGCCTTTCGGCCGCCCTTCCATCGTTTTATTTCTTCTCGATGGCCGACTCGACCACCATGTCCAGCACGTACGCCTGCGACGGCGCATCGGCCGGCGGGTTCTTCACTTCGTAGCGCTTGACGCGCACCACGTTGCGCACGCCGTCTTCGTGGGTGTAGCCCTCGATGTTGCCGTAGAAGTTCTCGAACTTGCCCGGCTCGCCCTGCTTCAGGCCCTTGTCGTCGAACTTCACTTCACGCACCTGCAGGCACTGGTAGTCCGGGATCAGCGGGTGCGAGCACTTCTCGGTCTTCGCAGCCACTTCCAGGAACACGGTTTCGCCGGCGCCGCCATAGCGGGTTTCAGCGGTCGGTTCCGGGTTGAACACCAGCACGTCGCCCTTGGCAGTGGTCAGGGTCAGCTTGCCGTCGGCATCCTGCGTGGCCTTCAGCTCGCCCTGCAGGCGGCTCGACACGGCCTCGTCCAGCGCCATCAGCGCCTTGTCGGTGCAGGCCATCATGGTGGAAGCCATCGCGCCCACGGTCAGCGTGCCGTCGGCCAGGGTGTAGCTGCCGCCCATGTGGTTGCAGGCGTTGCTGACCGACAGGCGGCCATCGGCGAAGTCCAGGGTGACCGGCTTGTCTTCACGGGCGAACAGCGCGTCGATGCGCTTGCCGTCGGCGCCGGTGGCCTGCTGCAGCAGCCAGTGCTGGCTCTGCAGGCGCTGCGCATCCAGGTGCGCCAGCGTCTGCTGGTCTGCTGCCTTGGCCGCGGCCGGGGCCACGTCGTCGCCGCCGGTGCCGGCCGGGGCCGGGGTCTGGCTGCAGGCGGCCATCAGGGCCAGCGGGAGGAGCAGGGTGAGCTTGCGGTTCATGGTGATTCTCCTTGGGGAACCGTGGGGGAAACGGGGGGGGGGCCGGCAACGGGGTTACCGTGCCCCGGCGCTGTTCAGCTGCCGGACGGCAACCACAGCAGCAGCGCCGCGCCCAGCGCGATGCGGTAAATGGCGAAGGCGGTGAACCTGTGCGACTTGATGTAGCCCATCAGCCACTTCACTACGACGAAGCCGGTGACGGCCGCGGCAAGGAAGGCCACGCCCACCTCGGTCCAGTTCTCGCTGCCCAGCTGCCCGGCCCTGGCCATCTCCAGGAAGGTGTAGGCGCTGGCGGCGAACATGGTGGGGATGCCGACCAGGAACACGAACTCGGCGGCGGCGGCGCGGCGGCTCAGGCCCAGCAGCATGGCCAGGAAGATGGCCGAGGCCGAGCGCGAGGTGCCGGGAAACACGCCCGCCACCACCTGCGCCAGGCCCACGCCGATCGCCACTGTCCAGGTCACCTGGTCGCGGTCGGGCAGGCGCGCGGTGTAGGCCTCCACCAGCAGCATCCAGACGCCACCGATGATCAGTGCCCAGGCCACAGGGCTGACCGTTTCCGGCAGCGACCAGCCGGCCTTGCGCACCACCAGGCCGACCACCGCGGTGACCAGGAAGGCGGCCCCCAGCTTGAACACGTACTCGCGGTTCTCGCGCTGGTTGAAGCCGGTGGCCAGCTGCAGCAGGCGCTGGCGGAACACCAGCACCACGGCCACGATCGCGCCGGCCTGGATGACGATGTTGAAGAAGTCCGAGCGGGCCCCCAGCCAGTGCTGGGCGATGAGCAGATGGCCGGTGCTGGAGATCGGCAGGAATTCGGTCAAGCCTTCGAGGATGCCCAGCAGCAGGGCGGAGAGCAGGTCGGACATGGACGGTGCGTGCACGCGCGGCGGAAGGAAGAAGGTCGAGAGGATAGACGATCCCTGCTGCACCAAACGGGTGCGTCTGGTGCCCGGCGCACCCGTTTGGTGCGCCCCGCTCTGCACCCGCATGGGGCGGTCTTTTTGAAATCAATGACTTGCGGCATCTGAAAAGTTGGCACGGTCATTGCTGTACCTCAGCAGGCATTCATCCCCATCCGAGGTCGTACCGATGTCCGTGGAAAACGTTGAGAAGCTGATCAAGGACAACCAGATCGAGTTCGTCGATCTGCGCTTTGTCGACATGCGTGGTGTCGAGCAGCACGTGACCTTCCCGGTCAGCATCATCGAGCCGTCGCTGTTCGAAGAAGGCAAGATGTTCGACGGCAGCTCGATCGCCGGCTGGAAGGGCATCAACGAGTCGGACATGGTGCTGCTGCCGGATACCGCCAGCGCCTACGTCGACCCGTTCTACGCCGATCCGACCATCGTGATCAGCTGCGACATCCTCGACCCGGCCACCATGCAGCCGTATGGCCGTTGCCCGCGCGGCATCGCCAAGCGCGCCGAGGCCTACCTGAAGTCCTCCGGCATCGCCGAAACCGCGTTCTTCGGCCCGGAACCGGAGTTCTTCATCTTTGATTCGGTCCGTTTTGCCAATGAAATGGGCAACACCTTCTTCAAGGTCGATTCCGAAGAAGCCGCCTGGAACAGCGGCGCCAAGTACGACGGCGCCAACAGCGGCTACCGTCCGGGCGTGAAGGGCGGTTACTTCCCGGTTCCGCCGACCGACACCCTGCACGACCTGCGCGCAGAGATGTGCAAGACCCTGGAACAGGTCGGCATCGAAGTGGAAGTGCAGCACCACGAAGTGGCCACCGCCGGCCAGTGCGAGATCGGCACCAAGTTCAGCACCCTGGTGCAGAAGGCCGACGAACTGCTGCGCATGAAGTACGTCATCAAGAACGTCGCGCACCGCAACGGCAAGACCGTCACCTTCATGCCCAAGCCGATCGTCGGCGACAACGGCAGCGGCATGCACGTGCACCAGTCGCTGTCCAAGGGCGGCACCAACCTGTTCTCCGGTGACGGCTACGGCGGCCTGAGCCAGCTGGCGCTCTGGTACATCGGCGGCATCTTCAAGCACGCCAAGGCCATCAACGCCTTCGCCAACTCGGGCACCAACAGCTACAAGCGCCTGGTGCCGGGCTTCGAAGCCCCGGTGATGCTGGCCTACTCGGCCCGCAACCGTTCGGCCTCGTGCCGCATTCCGTGGGTGTCCAACCCGAAGGCACGCCGCATCGAAATGCGCTTCCCGGACCCGATCCAGTCCGGCTACCTGACCTTCACCGCGCTGATGATGGCTGGCCTGGACGGCATCAAGAACCAGATCGACCCGGGCGCACCGAGCGACAAGGACCTGTACGACCTGCCGCCGGAAGAAGAGAAGCTGATCCCGCAGGTCTGCTCCTCGCTGGACCAGGCCCTGGAAGCGCTGGACAAGGACCGCGAGTTCCTGAAGGCCGGTGGCGTGATGAGCGATGACTTCATCGACGGCTACATCGCGCTGAAGATGCAGGAAGTGACCAAGTTCCGCGCGGCCACCCACCCGCTGGAATACCAGCTGTACTACGCCAGCTGACCGGATGCGATGGCGGTGGGCTTCCCCCTCCCACCCGCCGCCATCGCTTCCGTTTTCGCGGCTGGGGAGCCGCAAGGCGGGCGCAGGCCCGCCGTTGTAGAGCGGACTGTCAGTCCGCTGCATTGGAACGCGGGCCATTGGCCCGCTTATCCAGGGGCAAGAGAAAGACCGGATACGCGACCAGGGCCGCCCTCCCTCCCGCGTCGGTCGTGCAAGGAGAGAGGCACGGCCGTCCCGGCCCTGTACGTGTCCGGTGCAACAGCCAAGGCCATCACAGTGATGGCCGCTGGTTGCCTGATGCCAACGCGCGCTGGCGCGCTGGCCCCATCCACCATCGGGACATGCGCATGAAACTGATCTCCGCCATCATCCGGCCGTTCAAGCTCGACGAGGTCCGCGAGGCCCTGTCCGACGCGGGCGTGTCGGGCATCACCGTGACCGAAGTGAAAGGCTTCGGCCGCCAGAAGGGCCACACCGAGCTGTATCGCGGCGCCGAGTACGTCGTCGATTTCCTGCCCAAGATCAAGATCGAAACCGTGGTCACCGACGAACGTGCCGATGCGGTGATCGAAGCGATCCAGTCGTCGGCAGGCACCGGCAAGATCGGTGACGGCAAGATCTTCGTCACCGCCGTCGAACAGGTCATCCGCATCCGCACCGGCGAAATCGGTGCTGACGCGCTGTAACCCCCTTCCGGAGACTCCCCCATGAAGATGCGCCTTCTCACCGGGTGGCAAGCCCGGTTCCATGTCGTGTGGCTGTTGATGCTGCTCAGCGCGTTCGCCGTCGGTGCGTGGCCGGGCAGCGCCCATGCCCAGGCACAGGTGTCGCCGCTGCCGAGCGAAACCGTTGCGGTCGAACCGCTGCAGGACCCTGCAGCTGCAGCCGCTGCACCGGCCGTGGCCGAAGCGGCCGCCGCCTATGATCGTGGCGACGTGGCCTGGATGCTCACCTCCACCCTGCTGGTGCTGATGATGGTGGTGCCGGGCCTGGCCCTGTTCTACGGCGGCCTGGTGCGTTCGAAGAACGTGCTGTCGGTGCTCAGCCAGATCCTGGTGGTGTTCTCGCTGGTGCTGCTGCTGTGGGTGGCCTACGGCTACAGTGCGGTGTTCAGCGCGGGCAATCCGTTCTTCGGTTCGTTCACCGAATTCGCCTTCCTCAAGGGCTTCACCCCCGAGTCGGTGGGCAACACGCCGATCAAGGGGCTGCCGGACTATCTGTTCGTCGCCTTCCAGTCGACCTTCGCCGGCATCACCACTGCGCTGATCGTCGGTGCCTTCGCCGAACGCATCAAGTTCCGTGCGGTGCTGCTGTTCTCGGCGCTGTGGTTCACCCTCAGCTACATCCCGATGGCCCACATCGTCTGGGGTGGTGGCTACCTGGGTGAGCTGGGCGCGATCGATTTCGCCGGTGGCACCGTGGTGCACATCAATGCGGGCGTTGCCGGCCTGGTGGCTGCCTGGTTTGTCGGCAAGCGCCTGGGCTACGGCCAGACCGCGCTGAAGCCGCACAACGTGCCGTTCACCTACATCGGCGCGATGCTGCTGTGGGTGGGCTGGTTCGGCTTCAACGCTGGCTCGGCGGCAGCGGCCGATACCGTGGCCTCGCTGGCCTTCCTCAATACCGTGCTGGCTACTGCCGCAGCGGTGCTGGGCTGGACGCTGGTGGAGGCAATCAGCAAGGGCAAGCCGTCGGCACTGGGTGCCGCCTCGGGCGCGGTGGCCGGCCTGGTCGGCATCACCCCGGCCTGCGGCACCGTCGGCCCGCTCGGCGCGATCATCATCGGCTTTGTCGCCGGCGTGGTCTGCGTCTGGGGGGTGACCGGCCTCAAGCGCCTGCTGAAAGTGGACGACACCGCCGACGTGTTCGGTGTGCACGGTGTCGGCGGCATCGTCGGCGCGATTCTCACTGGCGTGTTCAGTGCACAGTCGCTGGGTGGCACCAAGGCCGATCTGGATATCGCCCATCAGGTATGGGTGCAGGTGGTCAGCGTCGGCCTCACCGTGGTGTGGTCGGCGGTGGTGACCACGCTGATCCTGCTGGTGGTGCGCAGCGTGGTCGGCCTGCGCGTGACCGAGGAAGCAGAACGCACCGGTCTTGATGTCACTTCGCACGGCGAATCGGCCTACGAGGCCTGACCGGTTTCACGGTTTCAAGGGCGTCCCGCCACTGCTGCGCTGCACGCAGTGGCGGGCGTCAGGTACAGGTTTCCCTTGTGCCACCGGCATCAGTCGACGCAATGACGGAGCTCTGCTGGTTCCAGTGTAGATCCAGGGCTCTGCCCGCTGGCGGAATGCCCTCCGTCGGACATCACACTTTGCCTTGAAGCCTTGCGCCAGCGTGGTTCGCTGGTGCTTTTTCCTGCCACACGATTCCCTTACAGTGCTGCCTCTTCCAGCCGCATCTTCGTCGGTCTGGCAGTCATCAGCAGGGAAAAGCATCGTGGAACAGGGACGTAAAGTACGCAGCCGGGTGTTGCCGTGGCGGTTGTCCGTGGGCGTGGCATTGGCCATCACTGGCCTCCAGGCGCCGGCATGGGCACAGACGGTGTCACCGGAGCAGGAACTGCTCCGGCAGCAGGAGCGCGAGCGCGTGCTGCGTGAACAGCAGGAATCCACACCGGATGTGCGCCTGCAGCCAGCCACCGAAGACCTCGGCCGCCTGCCGGTTGATGAGTCGCCCTGTTTCACCATCACCACCATCGCGCTGCAGGGCGAGCTTGCCGACCGCTTCCGCTGGGCGCTGGCGGCAGCCGATCCCCGCAGCAACCCCGCCACCGGGCGCTGCCTGGGTACGGCGGGCGTGGACATCGTGATGAAGCGCGTGCAGAACGCGATCATCGAGCGCGGCTACGTCACCACCCGCATCCTTGCCGCACCGCAGGACCTGAAGACCGGCGTGCTGACGCTCACGGTCGTGCCAGGGCGCGTCAACGCCATCCGCTTCGCTGACGGAGAAGGCCGTACCCCCGCCCTCTGGAATGCGATGCCGGTGACGCGTGGCGAGGTGCTGAACCTGCGTGACATCGAGCAGGCGCTGGAGAACCTGCAGCGCGTGCCGACTGCCTCGGTGGACATACAGATCGCGCCACCGGCCGATGGCGCGGCCGCCAAACCCGGCGAAAGCGACCTGGTGATCAGCTGGAAGCAGGCGCGTCCGGTACGCGTCAACCTGACCCTGGACGATGCCGGCAGCCA
Organism: Stenotrophomonas sp. YJH_SMC_8; assembly: GCF_059371315.1. Taxonomy (NCBI): domain Bacteria; kingdom Pseudomonadati; phylum Pseudomonadota; class Gammaproteobacteria; order Lysobacterales; family Lysobacteraceae; genus Stenotrophomonas; species Stenotrophomonas sp. YJH_SMC_8. Next base: position 24,102 of record NZ_JCAFUL010000007.1, read on the forward strand.
GAGCACGGGCAAGATGCAGGCCGGTGCCACGGTGTCGGTGGACAACCCTGCGGGCCTGAGCGATCTGTTCTACGTCAACGTGGGCAGATCGGTGTTCAACGGCAGCGAACGTGGCACCGACAGCTGGGCGGCGCACTACAGCGTACCGCTGGGCGGTTGGCTGCTGGGTGCCAACGCCAGCAAGTACGACTATGAGCAGACCGTTGCCGGTGCGTTCGAGAACTACGTCTACAGCGGCTCCAGCCGCAATGCGGAACTGCGGCTGACCCGCATGCTGTTCCGCAACGCGCATGCCAAGACCAGCATGTACGCGCGTGGCTGGTACCGCGAATCGGACAACTTCATCAACGATACCGAGATCGAAGTGCAGCGCCGGCGCATGGCCGGCTGGGAGCTGGGCCTGGGCCACCGTCACTTCATCGGCAAGGCGACACTGGATGTGAACCTGGCGTACCGCAAGGGTACCGGTGCCTTCAACGCGTTGCGTGCGCCCGAAGAGGCGTTTGGCGAAGGCACGGCGCATGGCCGCATCTATACCGCGGACGCGCAGCTGGTCCTGCCGCTGCAGTGGGGCAAGCAAAGCCTGCGCTACATCGGCAGCTGGCGTGCGCAGTGGAACCGCTCGCCATTGGTGCCGCAGGACCGGTTCTCCATTGGTGGCCGCTACACCGTGCGTGGCTTTGATGGCGAAATGTCGCTGACCGGTGAGCGTGGCTGGTTGCTGCGCAATGAAGTGGGCGTGCCCCTGGGCGGCGGCCTGGAGGCCTACGTCGCCGTTGATCACGGGCGTGTCGCCGGCCCGTCCACGGCCCGATTGCTGGGCGACCGGCTCACCGGTACGGCCCTCGGGCTTCGCGGTGGCACCCGCCACATCAACTGGGATGCGTTCGTCGGCAGCCCGCTGTCCAAGCCGCGCGGCTTCCAGACCGCCTACACCACCTTCGGAATGAACCTGGGCGTCTCGTTCTGACGCCTGCACATGACCGGCCTGCGCAGTCCCCTGCGCGGCCAACACGATGCGGTACCGCGCAGCCTGCTGCGCATACAACCCAACAGCACCGAAAGGAATCAGCGCCGTGAACAAAGTCTACCGTCTGGTCTTCAACCGTACGCTCGGCGTCATGCAGGTCGCCTCCGAGCTGGTCAACGCTGCGCACGGCGGGGTAGACCACCGCGGCGGCAATACCGTCGGCACCCTGCGGCCGATCAGTTTCGCGCTCTGGCTGGTGCTGGGCTGGGTGGGATTGGTGCAGCCGCTGTCCGCGCAGCAGGCGCCGGCCGATCCCGGCCGTATTGCCGCCGACCCCGGCGCACCGGCAAACCAGCGCCCGACGGTGATCACCTCGGCCAACGGCACGCCGCAGGTGAACATCACCACGCCCAGCGCCGGCGGTGTGTCGCGCAACACCTACCAGCAGTTCGACGTCGGCCAGCAGGGTGTCATCCTCAACAACTCGCGCGGCGACGTGCAGACCCAGCTGGGTGGCTGGGTGCAGGGCAATCCGTGGCTGGCCACCGGTACCGCGCGTGTCATCCTCAACGAGGTCAACAGCAGCAACCCCAGCCACCTCAATGGCTACGTGGAGGTCGCGGGCGCGCGGGCGCAGGTGGTAATCGCCAACCCGGCCGGCATCCAGGTCAATGGCGCGGGCTTCCTCAACGCCAGCCGGGTGACCCTCACCACCGGTACGCCGATCGTCACCAATGGCGTGCTGGACGGGTATCGCGTGGAAGGCGGCAGCATCGGAGTCGGTGGCGCAGGCCTGGATACCAGTCGCGCCGACTACACCGACATCATCACCCGTTCGTTGCAGGTCAACGCCGGCATCTGGGCCAACCAGCTGCAGGCCAGCCTGGGAAGCAACGTGGTCAGTGCCGATCACAGCAGTGTCCAGGCGCAGAAGCCGACTTCGGCGGCGCCCGTCTTCGCGCTGGACGTGGGCGCACTGGGCGGCATGTACGCCAATCGGATCTGGCTGGTCGGCAACGAACACGGCGTGGGCGTGCGCAACGCCGGCAAGATCGGCGCGCAGGCCGGTGAACTGGTGGTCACCGCCGATGGCCGGCTGGAGAATGTTGGCGCGATGCATGCGCAGCAGGACACCCGCATCGACGCCAGCGGCGGGATTGCCAATGCCGGCACGCTCAGTGCCGAGCGCGAGCTGCGCGTGCATACCCCGGTAGACGTCGACAATAGTGGTGGCACGCTCAATGCGCGCCGCATCGAAGTGAACGCCGATGCGCTGCGCAATCGTGGCGGCAGCATTGAACAGCTCGGAACGCAGGCGCTGCAGCTGCAGGCGGCCGATGTCAGCAATCTGCAGGGCCGCATCGGCAACGTGGCCAGCGTCTCGCCGGGTACCGGCACCGGTACCCCGCCTGGCACCGGTACGCCCGGAAACGGGACGCCGGGTACGGGCAATCCGGGCACCGGCACGCCCGGCACGGGTACCCCGGGCACCGGCTCTCCGGGCACCGGCACCCCGCCGGTCACGCCGCTCCCGCCCCTGGCAACCGGCATGCTCAACATCGCCGGAACCCTGAGCAACGATGGTGGCCGCATTGAAGCCAGCGGTGACCTGCAGCTCAGCGCCCGCAACAGCCTCGACAACAGCGACGGTACGCTGGGCGCCAGTACCCTGCAGGTGCAGGGACAGGCGCTGCGCAACATGCGCGGCACCCTGCAGGTCCAGGGTGCGGCCAGCGCGCAGGTGCAGCAGCTGGACAACAGCGGCGGCCGCATGACCTTCGCCCGTGGCTTCGAGTTGAAGGCGCAGTCGGCGCTCAACCGCGGCGGCAGCCTTGCCCACGGTGGCAGCGCCGCGACGACCTGGACGATCGGCCAGCTCGACAACAGCGAGGGCAGCATTTCCAGCAATGCCACGCGCCTGGATCTGGACATCGGCACCCTGGTCAACACGCGCGGCAGCATCAGCCACGCTGGCAGCGAGGGCCTGCAGCTGCATGCGGAGGTACTGGAGGGTGTACAGGGCAGCATCGCTACCGCAGGCGCGGCAGACCTGCTGCTGGGCCGTGCCGACCACCGCGGCGCGCAGCTGGTCGCCCGCCAGCTCGAGCTGACGGCACAGGACTTCGACAACCGTGGCGGCCGCGTGCTGTCCACCGGCCAGCAGGCCAGCACGCTCAGCGTGCGTAATCATCTGGACAACAGCGACGGTGGCCTGCTGGCCAGCAATGCCGACCTGCAGATCGACGCAGCATCCTTTGGCAATGCCGCAGGTACCGTGCAGCAGGCGGGTACCGGCAACCTGCGCATCACTACCGCCAACCTGCAGGGCCAGGGCGGCACCGTGCTCAGCAACGGTACCCTGCAGCTGCACGGCGATACCCTCAACCTGCGCAATGGCACCACCGCTGCACAGCGCATCGATGTGCGTGCCGGCGACCTGACCACCGCTGGCGGCACGCTGACCTCGACTGGCAGTGATGCGTTGCGCCTGCAGGTAGCGCGCACCCTGGACAACAGTGGCGGTACCGTGGGCGCCAATGGTGCGCTGGACATCAACGGCGGCACCGTCATCAACGATGGCGGCAAACTGATCGCCGCAGGCACCGGCACCAGCCGCATCCATGCCAGCCAGCGGCTGCAGAACCAGCGCGGCCTGCTGTCCGGCAATGGCGACCTGGACATCACGGCCGATGGCCTGCTGAACGAGGGCGGCAGCATCGACCACGCCGGCACCGGCACGCTGAAGATCGACGCGACCTCCGTGCAGGGGACCGATGGCAGCATCGCCAGCAACGGCCAGCTGCAGTTGAGCGGGCAGCAGCTGGACCTGCAGAAGGGCAGCACCCGCGCCCGTGACGTAAAGATCGACGCTGCCGGGCTGGACACCAGTGGCGGCAGCCTGCTGTCACTGGGCCAAAATGCGATGCAGCTGCAGGTGCAGGGCCTGCTGCGTAACGACGGCGGCAGCATCAGTGCCAACGGCGCCCAGCAGATCCATGCGGGTGCGCTGTCCAACCGCGGTGGCGCGCTCAACTCGGCCGGTACCGCGGCGTCGCAGATCCGGGTCGACGGCACGCTCGACAACAGCGGCGGCAGCATTGCCAGCAATGCTGGCAACCTGCAGCTGCAGAGCGGCACCCTGATCAACGCAGGTGGCACGCTCAGCCATGCAGGTACCGCCGGCCTGGTCATCGACACCGGGCGCCTGGACGGGGCGAAGGGACAGATCGCCACCGCCAGCGCACTGCAGCTCACCGCGGCCGAGGTCGATCACCAGGGCGCGTCGCTGACCGCCACGCAACTGGACATCACGGCAGCCGGGTGGAACAACCGGGGCGGACGCATCGTCGCCACTGGCACCGGCAGCAATACGCTGCGCGTGCAGGGCACGCTGGACAATGGCAATGGCGGCACCCTCGCCAGCAACGGCAACCTGGACATCCATGCGCGCACCTTCGGCAATGCCGGGGGAACCGTGCAGCAGGCCGGCTCCGGCAGCCTGGCCATCACCACGCAGGACCTGACCGGTGCCGGTGGCACCCTGCTCAGCAATGGTTCGCTGGACCTGCAGGGCGACAGCCTCGATCTGCGCGACGGCACCACGACGGCGCAACGCATCAGTATCGATGGTGACAGCGTGATCACGGCAGGTGGTCAGTTGAGCGCGCTGGGCGCCCAGCCCCTTCAGCTGCAGGCCCGCAGCCTGCTCGATAACACCGGCGGAACGCTGGGCAGCAATGGCGCCATCGACGTGCGCGCGGGGCGCTTCGTCAACGACCATGGCAAGCTGATTGCAGCCGGTGAAGCGGCCTCTGCGATCCGGGCTGCACAGCTGGAGAACCGCAGCGGCTCGATCTCTGCCAACGGCAACCTGCACATCGAGGCGGAAACATTGTCAGGGCAGGGCGGCACCATCGGTGCCGCCCGCGCGCTGTCTCTGCAGGGCGGGTCGTTGGACCTGCGCGGCGGTACCGTGGCGGCTGAGCAGCTCGACATCGTGGCCGGCAGCCTGGACAACAGTGCGGGTGCGCTGCGCGCCACCGGCAGCGGGACGCTGGCGCTGCAGGTCAGCGGCCGGTTGGCCAACGACGCCGGCACCATTGCCAGCAACGGTGCCCAGCACATCGAAGCCGGTGAGCTCTCCAACCGTGGCGGCACGCTCAGTTCGGCCGGCAGCGCCTCCACTGAGCTGCGCATCGACGGCCTGTTCGACAACAGCAACGGCATGCTGGCCAGCAATGGTGCGGCGCTGAAGATCGACGCCGGCAGCATGGCCAACGTCAAGGGCACGCTCAGCCATGCCGGCCGCCAGGGCCTGCTGCTGAGCACCGGGCAACTGGATGGCCAGGGCGGCACCATCGCCAGCGCAGGGGGCATCACCCTGCAGGCGGGCAGCGTGGACCATCGCGGCGCCACCCTGCAGGCCGAGCGCATTGCGCTGGACGCACAGTCCTTCGACAACCGGGCCGGCAAGGTCATGGCGACTGGTGCGGAGGGCAGCCGGATCGACGTGGTCGGCAGCCTGGACAACGGTGAGGGTGGCCTGCTGGCCAGCAATGGCGACCTGGACATCCAGGCGGCGGTGTTCGGCAATGCCGACGGTACCGTGCAGCACGCTGGCGAAGGCGTGCTGTCGATCAATGCTGGAACGCTCAACGGTACGGGCGGCACGCTGGTCAGCAATGGCAGCCTGCTGCTCAAGGGCACCACCGCCGACCTGCGGGCGGGTGTCACCTCGGCCAAGCGGATCGAGGTGGATACCGGCACCCTGATCACCGCCGGCGGCACGCTCACCGCTACCGGCAGTGACATGCTGCGGCTGAGCGCGCGCGAACGCATCGACAACAGCGGCGGCACCGTGTCCAGCAATGGCGGGCTGGATCTGCGCAGCGCCGCGCTGATCAACGCTGGCGGTACGCTGCAGTCCGCGGGTACAGCGGCCAGCCAGCTGATCATCGGCCAGGACCTCAACAACCGCGGCGGCCGTATCCTGGCCAATGGTGGGCTCGGCATCACCTCCGGCAGCATCGACAACCAGGGCGGCACGCTGCACAGCGCTGCACGCCTGGTGGTAAAGGCCGATGGCCTGCTCGACAACAGCAACAAGGGCGTCATTGCCAGCGGCACGGGCATGCAGCTGGCAGCGGCTTCGCTGGACAACCGCACCGGCAGCATCGAGCAGGCGGGTGACGGCCTGCTGCTGATCGATGCCACCACGCTGCAGGGTCACGCCGGCCGCATCGTCAGCAATGGTGAGCTGCAACTGAAGGGCGAAACCGTCGATCTGAGTGCGGGCACCACGGCTGCGCAGCAGGTCAGCGTCGAGGCCGGCCAGCTGGACAACACGGCGGGTACGCTGACCGCCACCGGCAACCAGGCGATGTCGCTGCAGGTGCGCGGCGCACTGGGCAATGACGGCGGTACCATCGCCGCCAACGGCGCGCAGCAGATCAACGCCGGTTCGCTGTCGAATGCAGGCGGTACGTTGAGTTCGGCGGGTACGTCCGACAGCCGGGTCACCGTCACCGGCCGATTCAACAACGGTGGCGGCACCCTCGCCAGCAATGCCGGCAACCTGCGTGTCGATGCCGGGCAGCTGGTCAACGCCGCGGGTAGCATCGTCCATGCAGGCAAGGGCGTGCTGACCGTACAGGCCAACCAGATGGACGGGGCCGGCGGAAGCATCGCCACGGCAGGCGCACTGCAGCTGGATGCAGTGAACGTGGACCATCGCGGTGCCACGATCAATGCCGATCACTTCACCCTCAACGCCGAGCGCTTCGACAACCAGAACGGCAGGATTCTGGCGACGGGCACGCAGGCCAGCACCGTGCACGCCGCCACGTCCCTGGACAATGGCGGCAACGGCCTGATCGCCAGCAATGGTGACCTGACACTGACCAGTGCAGTGTTCGCCAATGCCGGCGGCACCGTGCAGCAGGCTGGCACCGGCATGCTGGCCATCAACGCGCACACCTTGAATGGCCAGGGCGGCAAGCTGCTCAGCAATGGCGCCCTGCAGTTGACCGGCGAGGCCACCGACCTGCGTGATGGCACGCTGTCCGCGACCCGCATCGCGGTCGATACCGGCACGTTGCTCAACGCGGGCGGTTCGATCATCGCCTCCGGCAGCGATGCATTGAAGGTGTCCGCGCGCAACAGGCTGGACAACAGCGGTGGCACGCTTGCCGGCAATGGTGCGCTGGATCTGCGCAGCGCGCAGCTGCTCAACAACCGGGGCACGATCCAGGCTGCCGGCGGCGGTAGCAGCACCCTGGCGATCACCCACGCGCTGGAGAATCACGGTGGCCGCATCCTGACCACAGGAGACGCTACCCTCACAGCAGGCGCGTTCGACAATCGCGGCGGCATCGTACACAGCGATGGCAACAGCGCATTGACCGTGCGCGTCGACGGCCTGCTCGACAACAGCGACAAGGGCACCCTGTCCGCCGGAGGCGCACTGCTGGCCGAGGCTCAGTCCATCAACAACGACGGTGGCACCGTGGCTGCTGGTCAGGACATGCAGCTGACCAGCGCCGATGCGCTGCGCAACCAGGGCGGCCTGGTCCAAGCTGGTAAGCACCTGCAGGTCTCGGCCAGCGGCCTGAACAACAACAGTGGCCGGATCATCGCCAACGACCTGCAGCTGGATACCCGTGTCCAGGCGCTGGACAACCGCAGCGGCATCATTGCCAGCCTTTCCGGAAACGCAGAGCTGCGCAGCGGTGCCCTGGACAACACCGGCGGCCTGCTGCAGTCGGCGGCAGCCCTCAGCATCAGCACCGCCGGACAGCGGCTGATCAATGCCAGTTCCAATGGCAACGGCATCGTCAGCAGCGGCACGCTGCAGATCCGCAGCGGCGATCTCGACAACCGTGGTGGCGCGGTGTCCGCCAAGGCCGGTGCCGACGTGCAGGCCACCAACATCGACAACAGTGGCGGCGGCTCACTGGTGAGTGCGGCCGACCTGCTGCTGCGCGCGCAGCAGCTGGCCAATACCGGTGGCAGTGTGACCGCCGGCGGCAATGCCGACATCGGCTTGCAGGGTGCGCTGCTCAACAGTGGCGGCCTGGTGGCCGCGACCGGCCGCCTCGACCTGCAGGCCGGCCATGTCGACAACCGCAATACGCTCAGCCCGGGCAATGGTCCTGCGCTGGGGCTGCAGGGCAAGACCCTGCAGGTAACCACCAGCAACCTGGACAACCAGAACGGCCAGGTGATTGCCGACAACCTCGTGCTGCAGGTGAACCAACGCCTGGACAACAGCGGTGGCCTGGTGTCGGCGGCGCTGGGCTCCGACGTCCGCGCCGATACCCTGGTCAACAGCGGCGGCACCCTGGTGGCCGGCAGGCAGCAGACCCTCCGCACCCGCGAGATCATCGGTGACGGCCGGCTGATGTCGCAGGGTGACATGACCCTGGAGCTGGGACAGAGCCACACCAACCGTGGCGAGATGGTGGCCAACGGCACGCTGAGCCTGTCCATCCAGGGCAACCTGGACAACACCGGCAAGCTGGCCGGCGCCAACGTCAACATCAATGCGGGCAACATCACCAACGCCTCCACCGGCGAGATCAGCAGCATCGGCCTGACCCGCCTTGCAGCGGGCGGCGCACTGGTCAACTACGGCCTGCTGGACGGCAACGTCACCCATATCACCGCTGCGACCGTCGACAACATCGGCAGCGGCCGCATCTACGGTGACCGCGTCGCCATCCAGGCGGGCTCGCTCAACAACGTGGCAGCCAACATCGGTGGCGTGGACCGTGCAGGTACCATCGCTGCACGCCAGCGCCTGGACCTTGGCGTCGGCACGCTGACCAACAGCGGCAAGAGCCTGATCTTCAGCGATGGCGACGCCGCCATCGGCGGTGCCCTGAACGGTCTGGGCGCGGTAGGCAGCGCGCAGAAGGTCGACAACATCGGCTCCACCATCGAGGTCAGCGGCAACCTGGACCTGTCCGCGCTGGCGGTGAACAACATCCGCGAGAACGTGGTGGTGGAGAAGGTCACCACCGTGCATGCACCGGTGCGGCTGGAACAACCCGGCTGGTTCAAGAACGCCAACAACAACAACCGGGATTTCCGCGCTACCTCGAATTACCAGCCGTATGAGATCTACTACCTCAATCCGGCGGACATCCTCGAAGACACCCCCTACGTCACTCCGGATGGCCAGCAGATCCGCAAAGCGGTGATCCGGCTGTCCAGCAACACCAGCGCCTATGCGTTCGCCCGCGGTGGCGTGCATGGCGCACGCGCGTCACGTGAACGCCTGAACGTACAGGACGGCACCGTCACGATCTATTACGTCGGCCGTGCCGACAACCGCAACAATCCCGATCAGCTCGGCGCGGGCGCGGAAGATCCCTTCCGCGATCTGGCGACCCGTGGTCCGGGTTCGCCGCCGATCGAGTACGTGACCGATACACTCCGGTACAACAACGCCTACGGCACCTGTACCACCACCTGCGTGCAGCTCATCACCTATCCGGACTATGACAATCCGGACGCGACGCTGATCAACATGCAGCGTCACCCGCAGGAGACCAGCGGCAACGAGAAGACCCGCATTGCCACCCGCACCACCGTGGAAGACGTGGTGGTTTCGGCAGGCAACAACGCCGTGATCAACGCGGGCGGCAACATGCGGATCAGCACCGATCGGCTGGAGAACCGTTTCGCCAACATCGCCGCGGGTCGCGACCTGGCCATTGTCGGCCTGAACCGCGATCAGTCCGAGGTGATCAATGCTGCCGAGCAGCTGACCCGTACCAGCACCTTCGACAACCAGTCCATCACCTACGGTGGCTCCTCCAGCCGCTGGAAGGCGGCACCGATCACCGAGAAGACCGGTGCGCTGGGTTCGTCGATAACCGCCGGTGGCAAGCTCACCATCGATGTCGGCAACCTGCGCAACGACAACAACGGGGGCAGCAACCCCAACGCCGGTGGTGGCAAGGGCACCGCGCAGCTGGATACCAGCGGCCGTGGTGCAGGTGCGGTCGGTCCCGGCGCGGGCAGCGTGCAGGGGCCCGGCCAGAGCACGGGCCAGGGTGCGGGCAGCGTGGACGCGCAGGGGCCGGGCACCGCTGGCGCGGCGCAGGGGGCCAACGGCGGCCATCAGCAGGCGGTAGCCCAGGCCGACGGCGTGCGGGCAGACGCGGCGGGTGCACAGGGCCCCGGCCAGGCCGGCAATGCCGGGGCGGGCGCTGGCACGGCGCAGGACATCAGCGCCGCCCAGGCCGGGCAGGCCAATGCCAACGGCCCGGCGGCGGTGCGCGCCGGAGAGCATGCCGGCAGTGGTGGCAATGCCGCGGTGGATGGCAAGCAGGCCACAACGACAACCGGTGCTGATCCACGCGTGGTGGTCACCACCAACCCGAATGCCAGTGCGCCCACCGCCAGCCTGTTCAATGTGGACGCCAACCGCGGCAACCACATCGTGGAAACCGACCCGCGCTTCGCCAGCTATCGTGATTGGCTCAGCTCGGATTACCTGCTGCAGCGCGCAGGCTTCGAGCCCTCGCAGACGCAGAAGCGCCTGGGCGATGGCTTCTACGAGCAGAAGCTGGTGCGCGAGCAGATCGGCGAACTCACCGGCCGTCGCTTCCTTACCGGGCACGCCAGCGACGAAGAGCAGTACCGCGCGCTGCTGGAGGCCGGTGCCACGGTCGCCAGCGAATGGGGCCTGCGCCCCGGCGTGGCGCTGACGGCCGAGCAGATGGCACGCCTGACCAGCGACATCGTCTGGCTGGTGGAAAAGGACGTTACCCTGGCCGACGGCTCGGTGGTGCGCGCGCTGGTGCCGCAGGTCTACCTGCGGGTGATGCCGGGCGACCTTGGCAACGACGGCGCATTGCTGGCCGGTGCGGAGGTGGACGTCAAGCTGCGCGGCGACCTGGTCAACAGCGGCACGATTGCCGGCCGGCAGCTGGTCAGCATCGATGCCGGCAACATCCGCAACCTGTCTGGCGGCCAGATCAGCGGTGCGCAGGTGGGCCTGTCGGCGCGCCAGGACATCGACATCATCGGCAGTACCGTCAAGGCTTCCGATGCCATTGCATTGAAGGCCGGTGGCAACATCACCGTGGCCTCGACCACCACGGAATGGAAGGACCAGGGCGATCGCCTGTCGCAGCAGAAGACAACGCTGGATCGCGTGGCCGGCCTGTATGTCACCAACCCCGGTGGCGATGGCGTGCTGTCGGTGGTGGCCGGCGGTGATATCGGCCTCAAGGCAGCGGAGATCCGCAATGCCGGCACCCACGGCATCACCCAGCTGGTTGCTGGTGGCAACCTGGACCTGGGTGCGCAGACGCTGGGCCAGAGCAGTGCGCTGAACCACGACAGCCGCAACCACACCAGCAACAGCCAGACCACGCATGCGGTGACGTCGATTGAGGGTGCTGGCGATGTGGTGCTGGCCGCGGGCAAGGACATCAACCTGGCCGCAACCCGCATCAAGACCGATGGCGGCATGGCCCTGCAGGCCGGTGGTGACATCAACAGCCAGGTGCTGGTGGACAGCCGCAGCAGTGATTTCAGTGCCGGTGGCAAGCGCAGTTCGCTGCAGATCAGCCAGAGTGACGAGACCGTGCGTGGCAGCCAGTTGCAGGCTGGCGACAATGTAGTGCTGAGGGCGAACCGCGATATCAACCTGACTGCAACCCAGGTCGCCAGCTCGGATGGCACGCTGAGCGTGGCGGCCGGTCGCGACGTCAACCTGCTTTCGGCCAACGAAACGCATGACTTCAGCCTGGACAGCTACGACAAGAAAAAGAAAACCCTGTCGAGCACCACCACCACCCGCCATGCCGAGAGTAGCGACAGCTACGCCATTGGCACCGGCTTGATGGGCGAGAGCGTGAGCGTCACCGCCGGCCGCGATCTGACCGCCGTAGGCGCGGTGGTTGACGCCACCGGCACAGTGGTCCTCGGTGCGGGCAACAATGTACTGATCACTTCTGCGGAAGACCATCACAGCAGCGAGTCCAGCGAGAGCAGGAAGAAGTCCGGCTTCACCGGTGGCTTCTCCAATGGAACCGCTTCGATCGGCTACGGCAGCTCGAAGAACAGCAGCAGTTCTGCCGAGCAGTCAACCACCCAGGTCGGCTCGGCCATCGCCTCGCGCGAAGGCAGTGTGCTGATCAACGCCGGTAACCAGCTGACGATCGCCGCATCCGATGTGGCCGCAGGCAAGGACCTGACCCTGGTTGGCAAGGACATCAACCTGCTCGCCCGCCAGGACACAGTGGACACCCAGGCCAGCCAGTCGAGCAAGTCCAGCGGGTTCTCGGTGGGCGTCACCTACGACCCGGCCAAGGCGTACCGCACCGCACGCGACAACGCCACCGAAGGCATGGCCGACAGTGGCACGATGATGGGCCGGATCACGCGTACCGCTGAAGGCGTGGCGGCCGGCGTGTCGGCGGCCGTGCTGCCGGCGATCACGGCCGGCAGCCAGCGCTCGAACAGCAACCAGAGCCACTCCACCAGTGACGCCCGGGTCAGCAATCTCAATGCGGGAGGCAATCTCACGTTGATCGCCAATGGCGGCTCGATCACCAGCGAAGGTGCGCAGATGTCGGCCGAGGGTGAGGCCGCGCTGCTGGCTACCAAGGACATCGTGTTCGACGTGGCGCACAACACCGAGCGCAGCGGCAGCGACAGTCGTGGCAAGGGCTGGGGTATCGCCACCAACTCGGCAGGCCTGCCGTTCGGCACCAACAACTCACGCAGCGATGGCGCCGGACAGAGCGACACCATCACCGGTACCCAGCTGTCGGTGGGTGGAGGCGTGCGCATGGCCACCACCGAGGGTGATATCCGCCTGACCGCCGCCAACATCGCCGCCGAGAAGGACGTCAATATCCGCGCTGCGGGCGACCTGACGATCCGTAGCGGGCAGGACACGGTCAGCAATGCCAACCGCTCGGACAGCAAGGCGATCGGCACCGTGCAGATCTCCGATACCGAGAAGTTCTCCGGCTGGCATCGCGAGCAGCATCGCGATGACAGCGCGCAGGTTTCGCAGGTGGCCAGCACCGTTGGCAGCCTGGGAGGCAGCGTCAACCTCACCGCGGGTGGAAAGTACACGCAGACTGCCAGCAACGTGATCGCGGCCAAGGACGTGAACATCACTGCCGCCGAGATCGAACTGCTGACCGCCGACGAGAGTGGTCACTACTCGCAGAGCGACAAGGACCTGAAGATCGGTGCCTTCGCGCGGGTCAAATCGCCGTTGATCGATCTGCTCAACAACGTCGATGCCGCGCGCAAGTCCGACGGTCGCCTGCAGCAGATGCAGGGCCTGGCCGCCGGCGCCAATGCCTACCAGTCGGCCAGTGCGATCGCAGGCATGGCCAAGGGCGCTGGTGGTGGCACGCTGCTCAGTGCGGAAGCGGGAGTGGGCTTCAAGACTTCCAGCAGCAGTGCCGACGGCAGCAGCCAGGTTTCGCGTGGTTCCACCATCCAGGGCGGCGGCAACGTCAACCTGACCAGTACCGGTGGCGACATCCACGTGGTGCAGGGCAATCTTAGTGCAGGCAACACGCTCAGTCTGGATTCGGCCGGCGATATCCTGCTGGAAGCGGGCAAGGCGCATGTGGCCGACCGCAGCAAGAGCAGCAATGCCGGCGCCGAAGTCGGCGTGGGTGTTGCGGTGGGTGCGCAGACCGGCGTGTACGTCTATGCCGAAGCGAGTGTGGGCAGCAGCAAGTCCAATGCCGAGAGCAGCACCTGGCAGAACACCACGCTGACCGGCAAGAACATCTCGATGAAGGCCGAGGGCGATACCACCCTTCGCGGTGCGACCGCCACCGCCGACCGCATCGACGTCAAGACCGGTGGCACGCTGACCATCGAATCGCTGCAGGACGTCGCCGAGAGCATGTCCAAGAACAGCCAGGTAGGTGGCCGCGTGCAGGTGTCGTTCGGTACCGCGTGGAATGCCGACGGGTATGCCAGTGCAGGCAAGGCCAGCGGCAGCTATCAGGGGGTTGGCCAGCAGAGCGGCCTGTTTGCCGGCAATGGCGGGTACCACGTCGACGCCGGCCACGTGAATCTGGTGGGCGGTGCGATTGCCAGCACCCATGCGGGCAACAGTGAACTGACTGCGGGCTCGCTGACATTCACTGACCTGCAGAACCACATGGACTACGCGGCCAGCTCCGGCAGCATCAGTGGTGGTGCGGGCGGGGAGATGGATGGCTGGACGCCCAAGCCAGGAACTGCCTCACCCCGAGGTGGTCCGGGCCTGCCGATGATGGAAAAGGGCAGCGACAGCAGCTCCACCCTTGCCACCTTGACCGAGGGCAACATCACCATCGGAGGCAAACAGACGTCGGCGGCTGAGCTGGGCATCAATACCGACGCAAGTGGAGCGCATCGTGCACTGGACGCATTGCCGGATGCGAGCAAGCTGCTGGCGGATCAGCAGGCGATGGCGGCTGCGGCGGGGACGGTACTTTCTACGAGCCAGCAGATTTCCGGAGACCTTGCCTCGCGTGCTCAGACCGGTGCTGAGAAGGCCTATGACGGCTTTGTGGAAACACTTGAGGGACAGGATCTTGCCGACTTCCAAGCACTTGACGCGGAGGGAAAGCAAAATTACGTCCTCAGCCATAGTGCAGACTACCGCAACTTCTATAGATCCCAGCTCCAGTGGGGGATCGGCGGGGACTACAGCCGGGCTTTGGTCGCCGTCACTACGGCTCTTGTTGGCGGCACGTCCGGTCAGGGCGCCAGCCAAATTGTGGGCAATGCGCTTGCTCCCTACGCGGCGCAGTTGATCGGAGAAAAATTCGACACAGGCCATGGTAGCGATCCCAATGCCGTAGCCCAGGCACTGTCACACGCGCTGCTTGGTGCTGTCCTGGCGGAGCTCAATGGCGGTTCGGCATCAGGGGGGGCGCTGGCTGGAGCGGGCGGAGAGATTGCCGCAGGTGTGCTGATGAAGGCTTTCCCTTATGCAGACAAAGAAACAATTTCGGTGCTTTCTCAGGCGGTTGGAGCGCTGGCGGGTGGGGACCTTGCACAGATCTCTCTCAGCATGGGAATCAGCAAAAATGCTGTGGATAACAATCGACTTCTAAACACAGTAGAGCTGGCCCGTATCAAGGAGTTGAGCAACGGCGACGTCGTTCGTGAAGCTGAGCTCACAGCAGCAGCGTGTGCTCTCGTTAAATGTTCGGCTGGGTTCGCGGAAGGCAGTGTTGAGAGGTCCGAATGGACAGCCATCGAAGCGTTGGGCTCGAGCCCGGAGGCGCTGGACGATCGGCAGTGGCTGAAGGTGCAGGTGCAGCCGGGCTATCTGTACACGGCGGGCAATGGAGTGGCAACCCAAGGACAACTGTTTGACTATGCTTTTGCGGACTACCTGTTTGACTGGGGCTCAAGAAATCAGGCGGGAGTGCGTGCATTCGGAGGTCTGCAGGCTATTGGCGGAGCAGCGCAGGCGGCTGGTGGTATTGCGATATCACCATCGTGCGCGTCGATAATAAGCTGTGTAGGCGCAGGTTTTTTGATCGCAAGCGGCTATGACAACGCAGTGGCCGGGACCAGTACGTTGTTCACGGGTAAGCCCGCTGCGACTTGGGGCGGGCAGGCATTCCAAGCGGCTGGAATTTCGCCAGATGTGGCAGAGCTGCTGTATGCCCTGACTCAAATTGGCGCTGCTGGAGCTACGTCAGGCGGGTTGGTGCGCGGGACAGGAGAGTTGCTTGGTGAGCAGGCAGGGTCTAGCGCGAATCAGGGCAACTTTTCCAGATATTTGTCCAACTCCACGGCCCCGGAAATCCAGCAATCGCTGGCTGGACGCGCCTCCGACTTGCGCGCCACTCTACCTCTAGAGTTGCAGGACAAGGGAAACATCGCCGTTGCGAACGTTGATATTGCGGGGCTGCCGTCCGAACTCCGTGCTTTCAGTCGTTATGCTGAAGGAGAAGCGGGCTTTGTTGCTGCCCCTGAAGGAGAGACCGTATTCAAGCCTCTGAGTGTTGGCGCATGGGGTAAGGTTGACGGAAAGAATGCTTTCCTGAGAGATGTCGATGGTGAGTTCAAGATTCTTGAAAATGTTGCAAGATCATTGGGAGATAATCCTTCTGCCGTTGGTAGGATCGATCTTTTTACTGAGTTGAAGGCATGTGCTAGTTGTTCCAGTGTAATATTGCAGTTTCGGGCCCGGTATCCGAGAATACAGCTTAATGTTTATAGCAGGAATTGATGATGAGGCGTTGGGGTTATAGGGATTACGTGAGGTCGGTAAGCTCTGATGTGGAGGAGGGCATGGGTAAGTTGGGTTATGATTTTGGTCAGGCTATTCTATTTGCATATTCTTCTCTCGAGTTGAAGTTGGAAGATTTTCCCGAGGAAGAGATTTTTGCGCTAACTGCGCTTCTTTCTTGCATATTGGATAGGGGGGCTTTGTCGCTTTATGAAGCTGAGGATGAGATTCCATTTAAGTTTGCAAGAAGTTGTGCGGGCGACAGCGTCGGGAATGCCTCTCAGGCGCTGAATGGAGCCGAGCTCGTAGATTTTTTGCGCGACTTGGGGCGAGTAAAGGCGGCGCTGAGTGCATGAGTGGAGTGGTGTTGTTTCGCACGCCTAGAGTCCGGCTTTCCTCGAGATTTATTCGTTATCTTTTGAGCGAAATGTGGGTGTGGAAATAAATGGTATGGTTTGGGGTTTGGTGTCCAATCAGGAGTCGGTCTTGTCTGCCGCCTTCTGGCTGAAGTGAGTTCGCTATTGAGCTAGATGTCTAGCCGGTATTTTTTCCATGGCGGAGTTCTTCGCGAGACTCGACCATCCAGGGCGGTGGCAACGTCAACCTGACCAGCACGACGGGCAACATCCACGTAGTGCAGGGCAACCTGGGCGCGGGCAATGCACTCAGCCTGGATTCTGCCGGCGACATCCTGCTGGAAGCAGGCAAGGCGCACGTGGCCGACCGCAGCAAGAGTCGTAATGCGGGTGCCGAAGTCGGCATGGGCGTCTCGATGGGGGCGCAGACCGGTGTGTATGTCTACGCCGAAGCGAGTGTGGGCAGCAGCAAGTCCAATGCCGAGAGCAGCACCTGGCAGAACACCACGCTGACCGGCAAGAACATCTCGATGAAGGCCGAGGGCGATACCACCCGGCGTGACGCCACGGCGACCGCCGATCGCATCGACGTCAAGACCGGCGGCACGCTGACGATCGAGTCGCTGCAGGACATCGCCGAGAGCATGTCCAGGAACAGCCAGGTGGGTGGCCGCGTGCAGGTGTCGTTCGGCACCGCGTGGAACGCCGATAGCTACGCCAGCGGAGGCAAGGCCAACGGCAGCTATCAGGGCGTCGGCCAGCAGAGTGGCCTGTTCGCCGGTGATGGCGGTTATCACGTTGATGCCGGCCAGGTGAACCTGGTAGGCGGCGCGATCGCCAGCACGAATGCGGGCAACAGTGAACTGACTGCTGATTCGTTGACCTTCACCGATCTGCAAAATCACATGGACTACAAGGCCACGTCGGGCAGCATCAGCGGTGGCTTCGGCAACGGGGGCAAGGGAGCGGCCGGCAAGGGCGTGGGGGCCGGCTAGCATGGGCCTGTCTCTGGGTTACGTAACGCACCTGGTCGATCCGAGCACCAGTAGTCTGATCAACATCACGGTGCTTGGAGCACATGCATTGGATCCCGGCTTTGTGATCCGACAGGTGCTTCCGGATGGATTCGGTGGATTCTCAGTCTCAACCAGAGGCTGGGGTACGGGTTCGAGTCCAATGTTCAACTCGAATTCGTGGGCCGATAGACAAGTGTGGAGTCCCAATACGCGCGATATTGGTAGCGAAGTTGGCAAGTTGCAGTGGCCTTGGAGTACTTTTCCCTCAAAGCAGAAATGCATGAGCTACCGGGGCCCTGATGGAAAGATGGTGGAGGTCTGCCAATGAGTGAGCGTGAATTGGGGGCAAAGATTGTGTCCGTGATTGCCAGTTCTATGCTTGGAGGGTTGCTATTCATAGCCATTCCGCTGAGTTATCGGATAGGCAGTCTTTCGCAGGCTGCAATTTTCGCATCGCTGGTTTGCGCCATAGCTGCTGTGTTGGGCCTCATCTTCGGTGTGCCTGGGGTTATGCTTGTGGATAAATTTCTTCCGCGGCTCAAAGCTCGCCATGTTGTAGCTGCACCAGTCTGTGCCTTGTTGGCGTGGCTCGCGTTCGAGGGTGCCTTCTCTCCTGGCGCTTGGATAAAGGTCTGGACCAGTCCTTCCTTTTGGCTTGAGTGGGCTCCCAGGCGCGCTGGCATCATGCTTTTCATAGGGTTGGCCGTGGGCGCCTTCTACATGTTGATCTGGCCGCGGATTGGACGACTGATGAGGGTCAATGCGGCCTTGTGATTGAGGGCGATGGAATCGGCTGCCTGTATGCAGCAAGGTGGTGGCGGCAAATAGCCAGGCCTACAGCGGCGCGAGGACGCGGGGCGCTGCGATGAGTACAACTGTGCTTGTCATGCGGTGACGACTGCGCTGGCGGACGGCGCGGAGGGCAGGCGCTGGTCGGGTTGCCTCCAATGCACTGGCGCCTTATGCCGCCCAATCCATTGGCAGCATGCTTGATCCGAATCACGACAGTGACCCTAATGCGATGCCGCAACTGGCGTCGCATGCGGTGCTGGGTGCGCTGCTGGCGGAAGTCAATGGTGGCAGTGCGGGGACCGGCGCCATGTCTGCAGCCGGTGGCGAGTTGGCTGCGAATGTGTTGACGGACAAGTTGTTCGGCGGCAGCCACGCGAATCTTAGCCCGCAGCAAACGGAGGCGGTTCTGGCGCTTTCTAAAGCGGTGGGAGCGCTGGCGGGTGGGTTGTCGGGCAGGATCTGGCGGGGACCGTGTTGAATGTGAGGATTGCCAGGAACTTGTTTGAGAACAACTTCCACGCAGAGGATCAGGCGAGCGCAATCTGGCGCGAGTTGGACGACTGATGTGCGAGACAAGTCGATAGGTAATTGGGGGGCAAGTAGGGGTGAGGCTAGAATGAGGGATGAAGTCTATTCTGCAGTGATGAATTCTTCGTTTGGGTTGTCTCTTGGTGCCGTCTGGCAGCACATGACGATGGAGATGGGGGATGTTGGGATTTCTGGAAGGAGGGACGCGTTCTTCGAGTTGATGGGGCGTTTGCTGAGAGAGGGGAAAGTAAAACTCGCATCGGACGGGAGGACCTTGCAGGGTGACTGGCGGGAACAATTGTTGTTCATCTCAAAGGCATGGCCTGAGAATCCTGGCGAAGATGATATTGATGGATTCGGCCTTTGGTTCTTGATCGATGCTCCGGCGGGCTTGGTTTGGATTGGCGCAAATGGCCGTGAGCATTGGACGTAGCATTCCAGTCCATATCGATCGCACCTCACCATCGATGGCAAGCAGATGTCGGCGGCTGAGCTGGGCGTCAACATCGATACCAGCGCAGCTCGTGGTGAAGGCATTGCTGGATGCAAGCACGTTGCTGATGGACAAGCAGGCGACGGCGGCTGCTGCAGGTACGGTGACGGCCACCAGCCAGCTGATTGCCAATGGTGTTTGCAGTGCGCATGTGAGCCGGTTTA
This sequence comes from Stenotrophomonas sp. YJH_SMC_8, assembly GCF_059371315.1. Classification (NCBI taxonomy): domain Bacteria; kingdom Pseudomonadati; phylum Pseudomonadota; class Gammaproteobacteria; order Lysobacterales; family Lysobacteraceae; genus Stenotrophomonas; species Stenotrophomonas sp. YJH_SMC_8. The sequence goes on from NZ_JCAFUL010000007.1 coordinate 43,650, forward strand.
GAAGAGGGTGGCGGGATGAGTGTTGGTGATATGGGAGACTTCAAAGAAATTTCTGTTCAGGCTGCATATGTGTTGATGTGCGTTTTCCTGCAAAAGTATTTGGATAGGGGTAGTAAGCAGGACGCTCTTGTTGATCTATTATCCTCGGCTGGCTCATTTTTGTGGGCAGATGACCTGCCCAACGATCCGGCAATGTGGGATGACTGGTGCGACGCATTTGCAGAGGTAAACACCGCTGGGGGCGCTCTTAATTCTGAATTCTGTGGCGCACAAATGAATTCATCGGGTGGGCACTTGATGTTGCTGGATGCATTTTCAGTAATGCTGGTATTCCTCGAGGGAATTTTTTATCGATCTGGTGAGGATCTTCCGCTGTTCGAAGTTGTTGAGCGTCTCATGTCGGCTCTACGTGATTGCGGTTGTCTGAATAACTCCTCTGTCTGGATTGAGTGGATGGATTCAGTTGGAAAGCTTAGGGCATAGAGTTTGGTGCGGTTCCTTCTTCGAATGATTTGATTGAGATTGTTACGGCGGCTGTTGCCTGGGCTCACGTGCCCTCGGTGCTGGAATCGATTGGCGGCATGGCCGAGTCTGTTTCGTGGACTGAGCTGGATGGCGAGTCGATAGCGGTTGGCGACTGACTTGCAGAATGCGTTCTCTAGGGGGAGGCTGTTGGGGTTGTATAATTCGAGTGGATCTGCGAAATGAACTGAGGTGGTGTGTGGACTCCTTCCAGTTTTCGATTGAGCGTTCTTCTAGTTTTGATGAAGTTCGTTCGGTACTGTCAGAGTCTTTGGGTATTCCGCAATCGAGTGTTTTCGACTCTGATGAATATTGGAATCATGCGGGAGCTGAAGATTCGGTGGGGATATGGGTTATGCATGATGATGGTCAGTTCAAAACTATCGTTAATGCCTACAGTGGCTTGAATGTAAGTGATGAGGAGCTTGGGTGTTTGGCTGTTCGGATGGCGCCGAAGTTTGAATCAGGAGTTCTTATTGGAGATCACTTCAGTAAAGGTGCTGATTTGGAGGGAAGGTATGTTGTTTGCCATCCGGATGGAAGGTTGAGGTTTGGGTATGAGGTGGGGGGCGTTATTGAGTTTTTTGAATGACAGCTCCCTAATTCTCCAGCGATCCACACGAAGCGAGGAACGGCGGCCGCAGTTCATGGTTACAATCCGTCCATGATCAGCCCCCGCCTTCTGGTTTCCGCACTGCTGGCGCTGGCCTTGGCGGCCTGCACCGCTACTGCGCCCGTGCAGCACAACCCGCTCGCCACCTGGGTGCCGTCACCCAACCAGAACGCGCGCACGCCGGTCATCATCGTCATCCACCACACCGAGCAGAAGTCGGTGCAGCAGAGCCTGCATACGTTGCGCACGGCCAATAGCGGTGGGCCGGTCAGTGCGCACTATCTGGTCGGCGCTGATGGCCATCGTTACCAGCTGGTCGCCGATGAGCGCCGTGCCTGGCACGCCGGCGCCGGGCGCTGGGGCACCATCACCGATCTCAATTCGGCCTCGATCGGCATCGAGCTCGACAACGATGGCCGCAGCCCGTTCACCCCGGCGCAGATCGAGTCGCTGGTCGTGCTGCTGCGCGATCTCACCACCCGCCTGAACATCCCGCCGCGCCAGGTCATCGCCCACGCCGACCTGGCGCCGACGCGCAAGCAGGATCCGAGCCGCTTCTTCCCTTGGCAGCAGCTGGCCGAGGCCGGCTTCGGGGTGTGGCCGCGCGCCGCCGACGGCGCGGCACCGGAAGGCTTCGACGCGTGGAATGCGCTGGCCCGCTTCGGCTATCCACTGGACAACCGCGAAGCCACCGTCGCCGCCTTCCACCGCCGTTTCCGTGGCCGCGACGACCTGCCGAAGACGCTGGATGCCGAGGACGCCCGCATCCTGCATTCGCTGCTGCTGCAGACGCCGTGACTCCGCGCATGAACGCTTGACCAGGCGCTGGGTTGCCGCCCAGCGGCCGGCACTCCACCATGGCGGCATGATCGATTCCGCCACCTTCTTCAAGCGCAAGCACTGGACTCTGTTGGCAGCGGCCGTGCTCGCCGGCTGCTCCACCACCGCCCCCCGCACCGGATCCGAAGGGTCGACGGCCGTCACACCGCCTGCGGCCACCTACGCCAAGGCCACATGGAGCGCATTGCCCCCGGTCTCCGATACCGATCTGCAGGCCGGTTTCGTTGCCTGGCGCAGCAGCTGCACCCGCCTGAAGAACGATGCCGTCTGGGCCAAACCCTGCGCCACGGCCGCAGCGGTTTCAGACAAGGATCCGGCCGCGATCCGCCAGTTCCTGCAGCGCGACCTCGATGTCTACGCGCTGCGTGCCGGTGGTCACCAGGCCGACGGATTGATCACCGGCTACTACGAGCCGATCTACCCCGGCAGCCTCACCCGCACCGACAAGGCGACGGTGCCGGTCTACGGCACGCCCGACGATCTGATCGTGGTGCAGCTGGACAGCCTCTACCCGGAACTGAAGGGTAAGCGCCTGCGTGGTCGCGTTGAGGGCAAGGTGCTCAAGCCCTACGACGACGCCGGTACCATCGCGGCCAAGGGCGCCAAGGCGCCAGTGCTGGCCTGGCTGACCGACCCGATGGACCTACAGCTGCTGCAGATCCAGGGCTCCGGCCGGGTGCGCCTTGCCGATGGCAAGCAGGTGCGGCTGGCCTACGCCGAACAGAACGGCCACCCCTACCGCGCCATCGGCCGCTGGTTGGTGGACCAGGGCCAGCTGAAAAAGGAAGACGTCACCATGGACGCCATCCGCGCCTGGGCCCGGGCCAATCCCGCGCGTGTGCCGGAACTGCTGCGCAGCAACCCCAGCTACGTGTTCTTCGTGCGCAATCCGGACAGCCCGGAAGGCCCGCGCGGTTCGCTGAACGTGCCGCTCACCGCTGGCTACAGCGTGGCCGTGGACCGCAGCGTGGTGCCGCTGGGCAGCCTGCTGTGGCTGTCCACCACGCGCCCGGATGGCACCCCGCTGGTGCGCCCGGTGGCCGCGCAGGACACCGGCGGCGCCATCGCCGGTGAAGTGCGCGCCGACCTGTACTGGGGCAGCGGCGATGCCGCCGGCAAGCTGGCTGGCGACATGAAGCAGAAGGGCAACATCTGGATGCTGTGGCCGAAGGGCGTGCCTCTGCCGAACTGATCCAGCAGGGGTCGGATCCCTTTCCAAGGGAAAGGGCTCTGACCCCCGGATGCCTGATAATGGCGCCATTCCGAACTTTCCGGCCGCGCCTGCGGCCAGGACCCCTGCAATGACCTACGCAAATCACAACGCAAAACCCGGCGCGAAGTCCGCCGCAAAGAAGTACTACAAGCACTGGGCCGAATCGGGCCTGGGCAAGGGCAACGTGCTGATGGAAGCCCGCGGCGAGAAGATCGTCCGTCAGGTGGAGATCTACGGCACGACGGCTGTGTGGGCCGATGAACACGCGCACAGCGATGACCGCTTCCCGCTGGCCGACCAGCCGGTGTCCTTCCTCGATTTCGACGAGGACGACGAGATCTCCCCGCGCGAGTTCGAAAGCGCCTGGAAGAAGGCGCGGCTGGCGACCGGTTACCCGGTGTAACGCTGCCCCAGCCGGGGTCGGATCCCTTTCCGAACGGAAAGGGCTCTGACCCCGGATCATGGCTCACGCAGCTGCGTCGTACGGCTGGATCCGGGCAAGCACGTCGGCCAGCTTTTCCTTGGTCATCGCGGCATCGAAGTCGGCCTGCAGGCCGATCCAGAACTTGTCGGAAACGCCGAAGTAGCGGGACAGGCGCAGCCCGGTGTCCGCAGTGACTGCGCGATCGCCGGAGACGATCTCGCCGATACGGCGTTGTGAGACGCCAATTGCCTTGGCCAGCCGGTATTGGGTGATGCCCAGAGGCTCCAGGAATTCATGCAACAGGATCTCGCCGGGAGCGGGGTAGGGGGCGGTTCGCACTCGCGCGACTCCTTCAGTGGTAATCGACAATTTCGACCTCGGCAGGTCCTTCCCGAGACCAGACAAAGCACAGCCGGAACTGGTCATTGATGCGGATGCTGTACTGGCCGCGCCGGTCCCCATGCAGCGATTCCAGTCTGTTCGCTGGCGGCAGACGCAGATCCCGCAGATCAGCTGCCACGTTGAGCATGGCCAGCTTTCGCAGCGCGGCAGCTTCAATGTGGCGCCATCTCTGCACGCGATGACCTTCAAACAGTGCCTGCGTACGTTTGCAGGCAAATGATTGGATCGGCATGTTGATAACGCATGACGATAGTATCGTAAGACGTTAGTATCCTTCAGGCAAGCATGGCGCGTAATTCCCGGGCGCGACGACTGGCGACGCATTCGATGCGATCTGATGCTGGACCCCCGTTTTGCACTACATTGGTGCAATGTCCGACCCCGCACCCCCGCCTTCCCTCGATGCCCTCGGCACGCCGCTGGCCTGGGCCGGGGCCGACGGCCGCATCATCGGCTGCAACCCGGCCTTTGGCCGCTGGCTGGGCGTCAGCGGGCGCCGCCTGCTGGGCCAGCCGCTCGCCGCGCTGGAAGTGCAGGGCGAGGCCCTGGCCCATTTCCTGGCCCGCGACGAGCGCGACAGCCTGCGCCTGAACCGGCTGGCGCTGGCGGTGCCCGGCGAGGCGCCACGCTTCGCCGAGGGCTGGATGAGCCGCCGCGACGATGGCGGTTGGCTGCTGGAGGCACACCCGGTCGATGAATTCCCCGGGCTCGACCCTACCCAGGCCCTGCCCAGCGCGCTCAGCGCGGCACTGAAGGGCCTGGCCCACGAGCTGCGCAATCCACTGGCGGGGCTGAAGGGGGCCGCCCAGCTGCTGGCCCGGCGCGCGGCCCAGCGTGATGCCAGCGAACGCGAGCTGATCGAGCTCATCGGCTCGGAGATCGAACGCCTCAACGGCCTGCTCGACCAGCTGTTATCGCCGGCCCCGGCGGCCCCGCACGCCGAACTGAACATCCATGCCGCGCTGGAACGCGTGCTGCGCTTGGCCGAGAGCGAAGCCGGCTGGGCGGTACGCCTGCAGCGCGACTACGACCCCAGCATTCCTGAATTCCACGGCGACGCCGACCGCCTCACCCAGGCGGTGTGGAACCTGGTGCGCAACGCGATCCAGGCCGGCGCCGGCAACATCACCCTGCGCACCCGCGTGGAGCATGGCGTGCGCATCGCCGAGCAGCTGCATACGCTGGCGCTGCGCCTGGAAATCGCCGACGACGGCCGTGGCGTGCCCGAGGAACTGGCCGAGCACCTGTTCCTGCCGCTGGTCAGTGGCCGCGCCGAGGGCACCGGGTTGGGCCTGGCGCTGGCCCAGCAGGTCGCGCGCGAACACCGCGGCACGCTCACCTACCGCTCGCGCCCGGGCCATACCGTGTTCACCCTGCTGCTGCCGATCGGCAACGGCGCCGCCCCGGCCGAGGAGGCCCCGCGCGATGTCTGAGTCTTCTTCGTCCCCGCAGCGAATCTGGGTGGTCGACGACGACCGCGCTGTTCGCTTCGTGCTGTGCACCGCGCTGCGCGAGGCAGGCTACCAGGTCGTTGATTTCGACAGCGCCGCGCCCGCCCTCCAGGCGTTGAGCGAAGGCCCACCGCCGGCGCTGCTGTTCACCGATGTGCGCATGCCCGGTGACGATGGCCTGGTGCTGCTGGACAAGCTCAAGGCTGCATTGCCGCAGCTGCCGGTGGTGGTGATGTCGGCCTATACCGATGTGGCCAGCACCGCCGGTGCGTTCCGTGGCGGCGCGCATGAGTTCCTGTCCAAGCCATTCGATCTGGACGATGCGGTGGCGCTGGCGCAGCGCGTGCTGCCGGCAGTGGCACCGGCGCTGGCCGCGCCCACGCCTGCGGCGGAAACGCACAGCGACCAGCCGCCGCAGCTGGTCGGCGATACGCCGCCGATGCGCGCGCTGTTCCGCGCGATCGGTCGCCTCGCACAGGCGCCGCTGGCGGTGCTGATCACCGGCGAGACCGGCACCGGCAAGGAGCTGGTGGCCAATGCGCTGCATCGCGAATCACCACGCGCGCACGGTCCGTTCGTTGCACTCAACACTGCCGCGATCCCGGCCGAGTTGCTGGAAAGCGAGCTGTTCGGCCACGAGGCCGGTGCGTTCACCGGGGCGCAGCGTCGCCATATCGGTCGTTTCGAGCAGGCCGACGGCGGCACGCTGTTCCTCGACGAGATCGGCGACATGCCGCTGCCGCTGCAGACCCGCCTGTTGCGCGTGCTGGCGCAGGGCGAGTTCTTCCGCGTCGGTGGCCGAGAGCTGATCCGCGTCGATGTGCGCGTGGTTGCCGCCACCCACCAGGATCTGGAAGGGCTGGTCGCGCAGGGCAAGTTCCGCGCCGACCTGCTGCACCGTTTGGATGTAGTGCGCCTGCAGCTGCCGCCGCTGCGCGAGCGCCGCGAGGACATCGCGCAACTGGCCAGCACCTTCCTGGCCGCCGCCGCACGCAAGCTGGACACGCCACCGAAGCGCCTGACCGCCGCCGCCCTGCAGGCGCTGCGCGAACACGACTGGCCGGGCAACGTGCGCGAGCTGGAGAACGTGTGCTGGCGGATGGCGGCGCTGGCCGCCGCCGACACCATCGGCGTGGCCGACGTCGATACCGCGCTCAATCGCGCGCGTGGCCGCCGCAGCCCCGCGCACGGCGCCGATCCGGGGCAGTGGGAAGCGCTGCTGGCCGAGTGGGCACGCCGGCAGCTGGCCGAAGGCGTGGAGGGCCTGCATGCGCAGGTGCGCGAGCGGGTCGACCATGCGCTGCTGGAGGCCGCGCTGCAGATCACCCATGGGCGCCGCGCGGAAGCCGCTGCCCGCCTCGGCCTCGGCCGCAATACCCTTACCCGCAAGCTGGGCGCCGGGCGCCGCCGCGGGGGCCATTGAACGGCCCCTGCACGCGATCCTCGCGCCCGCTTGCCGAACCGTTGATCGTTCATGGACGATGCCGTCCGTAGTGTCACCTGCAAGGAGTCTTCGATGCGTCTGTCCTTTGCCATCCTGCCGTTGTCCGCCGCCGTGCTGCTGTCTGCCTGTGGCAGTGCGCCCAAGAAGGCCGAGCCCACCCCGCCGCCGCCGACCGTGGTCAGCGCCGCGAAACAGGCCGAGGCCAATCTGTCGCCGGCCTCAGCCAGCATCGTCAGTGGCCGCCTGGCATTGATGGTGGAGCCCGGTGGCCTGCACATCACCGGCCTGATTGGTGGCCTGCAGCCCCTGCAGCAGGCCGGCTTCCACATCCATGAGCGCGGCGACTGCAGCGCGGTGGATGCCAGTAGTGCCGGCAACCACTTCAACCCCGGTGGCGCCGCGCATGGCCGCGCCGGCACCGGCAAGCACCACCTGGGCGACATGGACAATCTGCGTGCCGACGCCCAGGGCCGCGCCAACGTCGATATCCACCTCAAGGGCGTTACCCTTGGCGGAGGCGCCGCCACCGATATCGCCGGACGTGCACTGGTCGTGCACGCCAACGCCGACGACTATCGCAGCCAGCCCGCCGGCAATGCCGGCGTCCGCATCGCCTGTGGCGTGATCCGGGTTGTCCGCTGATCACTGCAGGCATCATCCAGGGAGAGATTCCATGCGTTTGATCCACACTTCGCTGTTTGCCGCCATCACCGCGCTGGGCCTGGCGGCCTGCGGCCAGCAGCCCGCCGCACCGCAGGCGGAAACCCCGCCGGCGGCGCCGGCTGCCACCACTGAACCGGCTGCCGCACCGGCACCGGCCGCCGCACCGGCTGCCGATGCTTCGGCCACCGCCGAGCTGGCACCGACCCAGGGCAACGAGGCCAAGGGCAGCGTTACCTTCAAGGTGGTCGACGGCAAGGTCCACGTGACCGGCCAGATCAGCGGCCTGAAGCCGGGCAGCGAGCACGGCTTCCACATCCACGAGAAGGGTGACTGCAGCGCGCCGGATGGCATGAGCGCCGGCGGCCACTTCAACCCGGGCCACCAGGATCACGGCAACGTTGCCACCGATCCGCACCACGGCGGCGACATGCCCAACATCAAGGCCGACGACAAGGGCGTGGCCACCATCGACGGCCCGGTGTCGAGCAACGTCAACATCGGTAAGGGTGATGACTTCGACATCATCGGCCGCGGCCTGATCGTCCACGCCGATGCGGATGACTACAAGACCCAGCCGACCGGCAATGCCGGCGCGCGCCTGGCGTGTGCAGTGATCCAGAAGGCCCCGTAAGGCGCACGTGCCGCCTGTAGAGCCGAGCCCACGCTCGGCTGCTCTGCAGGCGGCCTGAGCCGAGCATGGGCTCGGCTCTACAACAAAGCGTACAGGTAGCGCCGGGCCATGCCCGGCGGAATACGTCCGTTGATCAGCGCGCCAGCAGCTCGCGCGCGTCCTGCCCGGCTTCGCAGTGCACGAACAGCACCGGCACGCCGTGCGCTTCCAGCACCGCAGCCATCTGCCGCTGGCGCATCAGGAACTGCTCGTAGATGCCCTTCAGGCGATCGCAGTCGTTGTTGCCGTGGTTGTAGTGCGCGCACCAGCCGGCCGGGTCGAACAGTGCCATGCGTGCCTCGCCGTGGGTGTAACGCAGCAGCGGCTCGGGCGCGGCGTTGAGCCACTCGTCCTCACCCGGCGCCATGATCGCGGTCTCGATCAGCGGCCACAGCGCGGCCAGGCCCTGGTTGTCGTACTGCATCGACATCATCGCGGCCAGGTCGTTCACGGTGAAGTAGCGTGCGTGCTCGATGCGGGCGCCGAACGTGTTCTGCGCCATCAGCGCGGTATCGGCATGCGCCATGCCGTTGGCCAGCAGCGTTTCTTCCAGCGCGTTGGCAACAGCGTTGGTGGTGGCCACGTCGCTGCCGGTCAGCAGGAACGGCACCACGCGCAGGCCACCGCCCACCAGGCTGGCATCGGCCTGGAAAGGCAGCGGCACGTCACCCTGGGCGTCGGTGCCGAAGGCCAGCAGGCGCGGGCCCTGGTTGCGGCCCGGGGCGCGCATCTGCAGTTCTTCCAGGCGGCGATGGATCGGCCAGCCCGGGCGCAGCACTTCGGCCGGGTCGAAATGGGCGGCGGCGAACACCAGGTCCAGCTCGGCCACCTGCGGCACCAGCTTGGACAGGTCGCGGCCGACGCGATCGGCCAGTTCACCGGCCTGTTCGGCGCTGAGTACCGCCTGGCGGGGGATTTCGCCGCCGGCCAGTTCCAGGGCCAGCACGCCAAGGGCATTCATCGCGGGGTCGGGTTTGCTCATGGTTCCACGGTTGGCCCATCACAGGGCGGCAGCTACACTTGGCTCCATTATGCCTGCTCCGTCGTGCAGGCCATGTTGCAGACACCCTCATCCATGCCAGGTATCTCCATGCCCAACGCTCGTCCCGTCGCCATCCTCGGTGGCGTCCGCATTCCGTTCTGCCGCCAGAACACCGCGTATTCGGATGTCGGCAACCTCGGCATGTCGGTCCGTACGCTGGGCGCGCTGGTCGAACGGTTCGGCCTGCACGGCCAGCAGCTGGGTGAAGTGGCGATGGGTGCGGTGATCAAGCACTCCAGCGACTGGAACCTGGGCCGCGAAGCCACGCTGTCCTCCGGCCTGTCGCCGCTGACCCCGGGCATCACCCTGCAGCGCGCCTGTGGTACTTCGCTGGACAGCATCATCACCGTCGCCAACAAGATCGCGCTGGGCCAGATCGAATCGGGCATCGGCGGTGGTTCCGATACCACGTCCGACGTGCCGATCGTCTACGGCAAGAAGCTGCGTGCGCGCCTGCTGGCTGCCAACCGTGCCAAGAGCACCGGCGACAAGATCCGTGCGCTCACCGCCGGCTTCAAGTTCTCCGAACTGAAGCCCGAGTTCCCCGGCGTGGCCGAGCCGCGCACCGGCAAGAGCATGGGCGACCACTGCGAGGACATGGCCAAGGAATGGAACATCTCGCGCGACTCGCAGGACGAGTGGGCGGTGTCCTCGCACAAGAAGCTGGCTGCCGCATACGAGCGCGGCTTCTTCAACGACCTGATCGCACCGTTCCGTGGCGTCGAGCGCGACAACATCCTGCGCCCGGATACCTCGCTGGAAAAGCTGGCCACACTGAAGCCGGCCTTCGACAAGGTCTCCGGCCGTGGTACGCTCACCGCCGCCAACTCCACCCCGCTGACCGACGGTGCCGCCGCGGTGCTGCTGGCCAGTGAAGAGTGGGCGCGTGCACACGGCCATGAGCCGCAGGCCTATCTGCGCGACGCGCATGTCTCTGCGGTGGACTTCGTGCATGGCGAAGGCCTGCTGATGGCGCCGACGGTGGCCGTGCCGGAAATGCTCAAGCGCAACGGCCTGACCCTGCAGGACTTCGACATCTACGAGATCCACGAAGCCTTCGCTGCGCAGGTGCTGTGCACCCTGCGTGCGTGGGAGAGCGAGGATTACTGCCGCAACCGCCTGGGCCTGGACGCACCGCTGGGCCGCATCGACCCGGACAAGATCAATCTGCTGGGTTCGTCGCTGGCCACTGGCCATCCGTTCGCCGCCACCGGCGCACGCGTGATCGCCACCGCAGCCAAGCAGCTGGCCGAACGTGGCGGTGGCCGCGCGCTGGTGTCGATCTGCACCGCCGGCGGCATGGGCGTAGTGGCGATCGTCGAACGCTGATTTCATCCACGCATGGCGTGGATCTACCTACAAAAAAGCCGCCCGATGGGCGGCGTTTTTTGTTGTTGTTCGGATTGTTGCTCTGGTGGGTGCCAAGCTTGCTTGGCACGGTGCCAAATTCACCGGTGGAAGCCGGCCAGCGGCCGGCACTACCGATCACGGCAACCGCGGGTTGCCGAATTCGTCGCGCTCTTCGTTGGCGTCATACACCGGCGGCTGCACCGCAATCGGCTGCTCCTCCACCGTGGCACGTGCAGGTGCTTCAATGCCGCGCACCAGCTCCACGCTGTCCTCGCCGCGCTGCAGGCGCAGCGCATTGGCCAGGCACTGCGCGGCCAGTGCATGCTCGCCACGCTGCGCGAACAGTTCACCCAGTGCTTCCCATGCCGGTGCACCGGCGCCCGCGGCGATGGCTTCGTGCAGGAACGCATCGGCGGCATCCCACTGCTGCTGGCCCAGTGCCACGCGGCCCTGTGCCAGGCGCAGCGCGGCCGAGCTGTCGTGCACATTGCGCCAGCGCGCCAGGTTGGCTTGTCGCGTGGCCAGGCGCTCGGCCGGCAGGCGGCCATACAGCGCCACCAGTTCGTCGTCCCAGCGATGGTCCAGGGCCTGCTCCAGCGCCAGCAGCGCGGGCTCGTCCCAGTTCAGTGCCACCGCGCGGCTGGCATAGGCGCCCACCACGTCCGGAGTGGGGCGCAGCGCCTTCGGCGTGGCTTCCCACTGCGCGGCCAGCGCGTTGACGTCGGCCGCTTCCAGCAGCGCCTGTGCCGCCAGGCGTGCTTCCAGTTCGCTGTTCGCGTCGGCTGGCAGCACTTTGCTCTGCCGCAGCGCACCCAGCTGGCCATAGGCCTCGTGTGCGCGGCCGGCACGCGCCAGCGCTTCGGTGCGCAGCCACAGGCCACGCGGCGGCAGCGGTTGGATCGCGGCTACGTCCAATGCGTTGATGGCATCCACAGGCAGGTCGCGCGCCAACAGCTGTTCGGCGCGCAGCAGCGCCTGCAGCGTGGCATCGCTTTCGCCCAGGCGCTGCAGCAGTGCTTCACCGGCGGGGCCATCGGCACGCGCCTGCGCGCTGCGCACAGCGTTGGCCAGCGCCACCGCGCTCACTTCCGGATCCTTGGCAGCGCCATCCAGCAGTTTTTCGGCACGCTGCCACTGGCCATGTTCGTAGGCCTGCAGGCCGTCGATCAGGCGCACCCGGCCCTGCTTGCGGCGGTAGCGGCCCCAGGCCCGGAACGGTGCGGCAATCAGGCTCCACAGCAGCCACAGCACCAGCACCGCGATCACCGTCAGCAGGGCCACCTTCGGCAGGTTGCTGTGGTAATCGTAGCCGCCGTAGCGCAGGGTCACTTCGCCGAAGCGGTTGAGGTCATCGGCGCCGAGCCATTGCGCGGCGACCACGCCGATGGCCACGGCCAGCAACAGCACGACCAGGGATTGCAGGGGTTTCATGCGGGATTACCTCCGGTCGGTCTGGGTGCGCAGTTGCTGCAGGGTGCTGCCAAGAACGGCGTTGCTGGCCTGCAGCGGAAGCTCGCGCAAGGCCTTCAGTTCAGCACGTTGCGCGCGCAGGGCCGGTGAATCCGGCCAGCGTCGCTGTGCCCAGTGCTCCACGCGTGCCAATGCGGTATCGCGGCCGGCGCGGTCGCCACGTTCGATCGCAGCGCGCGCCAGGGTCAGTTCAAGTTGCAGTGCATCGTCGGCATTGCGGCGTTCGGCAGCGGTCAGCGGGCCGTTCTGGCGGCTCGGTGTGATGTCCACGAACGGGGCCAGCGTCGATTGCCACCACGGTTTTGCGGTGTCGGTCGCAGCGTTGCCGGGTACCTGCGAGGGCAGCCCCTGCAGTGCCCTGGCCAAGGCATCCAACCGCTGCAGCGACTGCACGCGCGGGCCGGCGCCCAGCGCATCAAGCGCGTCGCGCTCCTGCACCAGCGCCTGGCGCAGGTTCAGGCCCTCGCTGTCGGGCAGATCGGCCAGCGCGGTGGCCGCCTGCGCGTACAGACGGCGCGCGCCGTCCACGTCGTCGGCGTAGTTGAGGCGCTGCGCGGCCTGGGTCAGCAGCAGCTCGGCCTCATCGCGCTGTACCGCCTGCCGGCCCTGGTTGGCGCTGTCGGCCAGCTTGGCCAGGTTCTCTTCCAGCAGTGCACTGCGCTGCGAGAGGCCCAGCATCTCGTCGCGCAGCACGCGGTTGGTGGCCGCCGCATCCTGCAGGCGCTGGCTGGTCGCGCGCTGGTCACGGCGCAGCGCGTCCAGCGTGGCTTCCAGGCCCTGCAGCTGCACGGCGGTGGTCTGCGCCTGCGCGTGCTGTTCTTCCTGTTGCTGCTGCCAGAAGTACCAGCCGGCATAGCCGCCCGCACCGAGCACGACCACCCCGGCCAGCGGAAGCAGCCAGCGCACGGGTCGATGGGGTGGAGCAGCGGGCGGAGTGTCGTTCATCGGGCTTCCTTGTCGGCTGTGTTGCCAGTCGGTTCCGGCAGGCCGCGTTGTGCACAGCATCACTGTTGCCGACGGCAGCGGCAAGCGTGACGCACGTCCCTGTTCAGGTCGCTGCCGGGCCGGTGAGCGTGGCGTGTGCAGCGGCGACCAATTGTTCAGTAGTCGGCCCGGCACTGCGCACGACCCGGTGCAGGCCAAGGCTGCGAGCCTGTTCACCCAGCCGGTCGCTGGCGACCACGATGCTGGCGTGTGCCTGCAGACGCTGCTGCAAGGCGGCCGGAATCTGGCGCCAGAAATGCTGGAGCGCTTCACCACTGCTGACTGCAAGCACCCAGGGAGACGCTGAACGCGTCAGCCGGGCCAGCGCACGGGGCGGCAGGCGCAGCAGGCGACGCTGATAGACGTCGGCGCGTTCGAGGGTGCCGCCGGCTGCCTGCAGCTGCGCAGCAATCAGGCCGCGTCCACCGGGGGCGGTGACCAGGCCGATGCGCAGGCCCTGCACCTGCGCCAGAACCGGCAGGGCGAGCAGGCCTTCGCTGTCCATCCGCTGCGGCGCATGCACCTGGTCAATGCCCTGTGCCCGCAACGCGCGCGCGGTGCCTTCGCCCACCGTCAGCCAGGGGCTGCGCTGCGCGTCGGCCAGCGGCAGCAGCGCGGCGGCTGCGGCCACCGCAGCCGGGCTGGTGAACACCACCCGATCGCAGTTCAGCGCGCGTTGCAGCTGGCGCACCACTGGCGTGCCCTGCAGGCGTTGCAAGCGCCAGGGCGGCAGGGCCACTACATGCCCGCCCAGCCCAGCAACGGCGCGGCGCAGCGCCGCATTCTGGCCCCGCGGGCGCAGCGAAATGAAGGTCCAGCCCGCCTCGGAACCGGCAGCGCCAGTGGGTATCGTATGGTCGGCCATTGCCTGCATTATGCGGGCCCTTCGTTGTCGTGGTCGCTGCTCCGATGTCCGTTGATGCCCTGACTTCCTCGTTGGCCGCCCTGCAGGACGTGCTGGACTGCATGCCGGCGGTCCGCGCCATGCAGATCCAGCTCGACGGCTATGCCGACGGCGTGCTGCGCATCACCGCGCCGCTGGCCGCCAACGTCAACGACAAGGGCAACGCCTTCGGTGGCAGCCTGGCCTCGGTGCTGACCCTGTCCGGGTGGGCACTGGTCAGCCTGCGCCTGCGCCTGGCCGGCCACGATGCCGAGGTCTACGTGGCCGACAGCAACCTGCGCTACCTGACCCCGGTCTACGAAGACCTGCATGCCCATGCCGAAGCGGCCGAAGCCAGCGGCTGGGATGCCTTCCTGAATACCTTCCGCCAGCGCCGCAAGGCCCGCATCAGCATCATCGCCACCCAGCCCGGCGCCGATGGCAAGCCGGCCGCCGAGTTCAGCGGTCGCTTTGTTGCCTTCGCCAAAGGGTAGGATGGCAGGCTGACGTTCTGGGGAAACCACCGATGCGCCGCCTCATCCAGTTCCTGATCTGCTCCCTGCTGCTGGCCAGCGCCGCAGCCTCGGCCGACGACCTCAGCCGCAAGCAGCGCAAGCTGCTGGAAGAGACCCAGATCGCTTACGGGGCGACCATCCGCTGGGGCAGCATGGACGATGCCATCGGCTACCTCGACCCCAAGCAGCGCAAGGAAAAGCCGCCCACCGAGTTCGAGCTCAACCGCTACGCGCAGCTGCGCGTGTCGTCCTACCGCGAGCGCAGCAGCGCGGCGCTGGAAGGCGGCCTGGTCGAGCGCCGGGTCGAAATCGGGGTGATCAACCAGAACACCCAGGCCGAACGCACCGTGATGGTGGTCGAGCGCTGGCGCTGGGATCCGGAGGCCAAGCGCTGGTGGCAGACCGCCGGCCTGCCGGACCTGTGGAAGGGGCAGTGACGGGCCGCGTCCGGCTTGTGCGACAATCGGCGCCCGCTTAATCGACCCGTGACCTGAGTGAATTACGAAGAGTTGCTGGCCTTTGCAGGCCGAAACCCGATGCTGTCCGCGGCCCTGGTCGGCCTGACCGTGGCCATCATCGTCACCGAGATCCGCCGCCTGTTCCGGGGCTTCAAGGGCATCAAGCCCGCCGAACTGACCCAGCTGATGAACGCGGGCGGCACGGTGGTGGTCGACCTGTCGGCCAGCGGTGACTTCGAGAAGGGCCACATTGCCGGCAGCCGCAACGCCCAGGCCAGTGCGTTTGGCCCGGACAACAAGCTGGTGGCCAACGCCAAGCAGTCGCCGGTGGTGCTGGTGTGCCGCAGCGGCAACGCTTCGGAAACCGCCGCCAAGGCACTGAAGAAGGCCGGCTTCGAGAAGGTCTACGTGCTCGACGGCGGCATTCCCGCCTGGCAGCAGGCCGAGCTGCCGCTGGTCAAGGGCCGCAACTGATTGCCGCAGGTGGCGGATCCGGCCTTGTATGGGCCTGATGCCGCCCCCATCGCAGTAATTCGACCATCGTTTTCATTGCATTCATTGGAGTTACTGGAAATGTCCGAAGAGATCACCAACGGCGCCGCTGCGCCGGTCGATGCCGCCACCGGCCCCGCTTTCACCGTCGAGAAGATCTACGTCAAGGACGTCTCCTTCGAGTCGCCGAATGCACCGACCATCTTCAATGACCAGGTGCAGCCGGAGCTGCAGCTGAACCTGAACCAGCAGGTGCAGCGCCTGGGTGAGAACGCCTTCGAAGTCGTGCTGGCCGTGACCCTGACCTGCCAGGCCGGTGAGCGCACCGCCTATGTGGCCGAAGTGAAGCAGGCCGGCGTGTTCGGCCTGGTCGGCCTGGACCCGCAGTCGATCGACGTGCTGCTCGGCACCCAGTGCCCGAACATCCTGTTCCCGTACGTGCGCCAGCTGGTCAGCGACCTGATCCAGGCCGGCGGCTTCCCGCCGTTCTTCCTGCAGCCGATCAACTTCGAAGGCCTGTACGCAGAAACCCTGCGCCAGCGCCAGGAGCAGGGCGACGCACCGTCGCTGGCTGACTCCGAGCCGGCCGGCAACGCCTGATCCCTGCTGCGACGTCACGGATGAGCACTACCGCTGACAAGATCGCCGTGCTGGGCGCCGGTTCCTGGGGAACCGCGCTGGCCAGCCTGCTCGCACGGCACGGTCACCCGACCGTGCTGTGGGGGCGCGACGCTGCCGTGGTCGAAGCCATCGACCAGCGCCACGAGAACCCGCGTTACCTGCCGGGCATCCCGCTGCCGGACAGCCTGCGTGCCACCACCGACCTGGCGTCGGCGGTGGAGGGCGCGGCCTGGATCCTGGTGGTGACGCCGTCGCACGCCTTCGGTGAAACCGTGCGTGCGCTGGCGCCGCTGCGCCCGGCCGGTGCCGGCGTGGCCTGGGCCACCAAGGGCTTCGAACCCGGTTCGGGCCGCTTCCTGCATGAAGTAGCGCGCGAAGTGCTGGGTGAGGACGTGCCGCTGGCCGTCGTCACCGGGCCGTCGTTCGCCAAGGAAGTCACCCAGGGCCTGCCGACCGCGATCACCGTGCACGGCGACGTGCCCGAGTTCGCGCAGACGGTGGCCGAGGCGATGCACGGCCCGGCGTTCCGCGCTTACACCGGCGACGACATGGTCGGTGCCGAGCTGGGCGGTGCGATGAAGAACGTGCTGGCCGTGGCCACCGGCGTGGCCGATGGCATGCAGCTGGGCCTCAACGCCCGTGCCGGCCTGATCACCCGTGGCCTCAACGAGATGCTGCGCCTGGCCGCGGCGATCGGCGCCAAGCCGGAAACGCTGATGGGCCTGGCCGGCCTGGGCGATCTGGTGCTGACCTGCACCGGCGACCTGTCGCGCAACCGCCGCCTGGGCCTGGCCCTGGGCCGTGGCCAGACGCTGCAGGATGCCGTGCGCGAAATCGGCCAGGTGGTCGAGTCGGTGCAGACCGCCGACGAAGTGATGCGACAGGCACGCCGCCATGGCATCGACCTGCCGATCTCCGACCGCGTGCGCGCCGTGCTGCACGGCGAGCAGACGCCGGAAGAAGGCCTGCGCGCATTGCTGGCGCGGGAACAGAAACCGGAATACCCGGACACGCTGTTCAAGTGAATCGAAAACCCCGGCCACGCGCCGGGGTTTTTTTTTCGGTAGCGCCGGGCCATGCCCGGCGGAAACCATCATCGCACCCGCGGTGGCGCGTTGGTGTTGTCCATGTCCGAGAAGATCAACCATGGCCCTTCGCCCACGCGCTTCAGCGTCAGCGTGAATTTGCCGGTATCCCCCACGTTGTTGCCGTAGCCGTAGGCACCGATGATGTAACCCGTGTTCCCTTCCACCGCATACGCCAAGGCACGCAACCGCAACGGGCTGCTGCCCTGGCCGGCATACGCGGCCTCGATCGCGCTGCGCCCGCGCACCGGTGGCTGGTTGCTCTGCAGCACAAAGCCATCCTCGGCGAACAGCGCGGCCAGTGCCTTGGCATCACCCGTGCGCCACGCCTGCTCGTAGTCGCGCAGCACGCGCTCCAGCGGCGCGGGCAGCGCTGTATCGGGCAGGCGCGCAGGCGTCGTGCCTTCAGCCCCGAACGCCATTGCCGGCGTTGCCAGCAGAAGGGCACTGCAGAAGATCATGGCGAGTCGAGTGCGGCGCATGCGTCCGGCTCCAGGCGATGAGGGGAAGCTACGAACGCATCCTAGCGCGGTGCTGGTTAGAATCACGCGGCCGCCGATTCGGCGGATGCAGCGCAGATCAGACAAGGACACGCGATGAAGATGCGAATCACAGGGATGGCGATGATGGCCGCGCTGCTGGCAGCCTGCGGGCAGGCACCGGAGAAGACTGGCGAGACTGCACCTGCTGTGGCGCCAGCGCCGATCACCGAAGCACCGGCCGCCACGGCCACCGTGGTCGAGAAGGAACCGTCCGTCGAAGACGGCGTGGATCCCGCGGTGTGGGACAACGAAGGCGAACCGGAAGACCCGAGCGCCGGCGGCGAACTGACCTGCGCGGACAACCCGCTGGCGACGCACTTCTTCACCCTGGTCGGCGGCAACACCGTGGACGACTGCGGGCGCAAGGACCCGAAGGTGCTGGCGGCCTTCAACACCCTGATGAAGAACACGGCGGCGGCCGAATCCAGCGACAAGGAGATTCCCTCGCTGCGCCAGCGCCTGTTGAGCGGCCCCAGCGGCCCTGGCGAGCTGGTAGTGCTGCAGGGCGAGCCGTGGTGGTTCTACACCGCCTGCCAGGCCCACGACTGCCCCGGCACCGCGTTGGCGATGCTGTATTCGCCCGACCAGTCGAAGATGGTCGGCCGTCTTACCGCGCGCTGCCGTGTCTGGTGGCTGGGCGAGCCGGATGCCGAACAACGCGCGCTGATTGAACGCGAGCGCCCGCTGGACGAAGCGCTGCTGAAGAACGAGGGCGATGCCTGCGAGTAATGCAGAGCCCGCGGTAGCGCCGGGCCATACCCGGCGGAACAGCAGGCGACGCTACCCGTATCACTCCTCCGGCCGCATGCGCATGCCGATCTGCGCGTTCAGCGCCAGCGAGGCCATGGCCAGTCCTTCCAGCACGCGATCACCCACATACTCGGCGTCTGCGCCGTTCTGACGCACGCGTTCGGCGGCCAGCAGCAGTTCCAGCGTCACGCGCTGGCCAGCCAGCGCGCAGTCCGCATCGCCCAAGGCCATGCGGCGGCCGGGCATCTGGTGACGCTCGGGCCAGGGCTGGCCATCGGCGGCGGCGCCTTTGCCGATGCGGTCGAGCGTGGCGATGAAACCGTGCGGATCGTGCGGGTGGGGTGCTTCCGAGGGCGCGTCCGCGTTGGCGGGCACGTACTGCGTGCGCAGGCGGGAGGAGTCGGGTGTGCTCATGGCAGGTGCTCCGTGCAGGACAGACGGCAGCCGCCACGCAAAGGTGGCAGGCGGAGACGTGGTTCGAAAACCGGGCGCTTGTTGAAACCGGCAGGCACAAGGCCTCCACGCTCCGCCCGCCATAACCGGCAGACGGATTGCCCGCCGACGCCACGAGGAGTGACGCCGACGGGCAAGCGTTGTCAAACAAGCGCACGGGTTTTCGAAGCCCGGCCACCCATTTCCGGTGGCCCGCCATCTGTACCGCCGCCGCTGCGCAACGCCAATCAGAAGTGTTGCATACAGCGTTTGATCGAAGACGCTTTCAGCATTCTTGCATGCTGTTAAGTGGCCGCAGACCGGGGCGCCGCAATGGCCGCAGCCGCTTGGGCAATATGCGACACGGATCGAACTTGGCTTCCTGGCGTGCGGTGCACGCAGCGGGATGAATGCGACAAGGCGCGCCCATCGAAGGCACGGCCTATGCCGTTTGTCCTGTTCTTCCCCCCCCGAAATGGACTGCTAAGCTGCGGCCCATCCCACCGCCAACCGCCCCCTTACATGGCTTTCTGGATCGTCGTCTTCGCCATTGGCGCCGCACAGGCCGCGCTGCTGGCGTTGGCCCTGTGGCGCCGCCCGGTCAATGCCGGGGCGAACCGGGTGCTGGCGGTGTGGATCGCACTGATCGGCATTGATCTGGCGGTGAAGGCGGTTTACTGGAACCCGTCCTACCCCACGGCCGGCAAGGCGCTGCGGTTCGTCGGCCTGTTCCCGTTCCTGTACGGCAGCCTGTTCTATGTCTACGTCAGGGTCCTCACCGAAGCGCGGGCCGCGCGCTGGCGTGACAGTGTGCATTTATCCGGGTTCATCATCGTGCTGGCCCTGCATGCAGGTTTCTTCCTGCGTGGGTGGGTACCGCCCGAAGGTATCCACGCGCGCCTGCTGACGGGCATTGACGAACTGGAATGGATGCGGCTGAACATCGTGCTGTACGCCTACAGCCTTTCCTACGTGATTGCTGGCCTGCTGCGGGTCGGTCGTTACCGGCGTGGGTTGCTGCAGCGACGTTCGGATGCAGACCGGATGTCGCTGCGCTGGATCGATGCGATGGCGGTCTCGCAGATTGCCATCTGGTTCGTTGCCACCCTGCAGTGGCTGGTCCGGATTCCCTGGATCGACTATCCGCTGATCTACGGTCTGGTTGCCGCGTGGGTCTTCCTGATGGGCTATTTCAGCCTCACCCAGGTGGCCGTGGTGGCGGAGCCGGCCATCGAACCGCCGCCAGCCGAGCCCGACACGGCGGCGAGCGCTGACGACCCGCGCTTTGCCGATGTCGAGGCACGCCTGTCGCAACTGATGGCCGAGCAGCAGCTGTACCGCGAACCGGCGCTCACCATCGGCCAGCTGGCCAAACGTTCCGGCTACCCTGAGTACCTGGTGTCGGTGGTGATCAACCGTCGCTTCGGCGAGAACTTCTGGGACTACATCAACCGCCAGCGGATTGAAGCCACAGCCCGCCATCTGGCCGACGGTGCCGACACCCGGACCATTCTCGATATCGCCTATGCCTGCGGCTTCACGTCGAAATCGACGTTCAACGCGGCGTTCAAGCGCCAGCTGGGTGAAACGCCCAGCGTCTTCCGCAAGCGCCATGCGATGTCTGGCGCCCCGGAATCACCGAACCGCTGACAACGCCGTGGCCGATGAGCGCCGCGGCCATCGCAATACCAGTTCGCAGAGTGCCAGGTTGACCACCCAGCATCCCCAGGCGGCGGCCAGATAGACCGGGGCGAAGGGTAGATGCAGCACGCCCAGCCCGATGCCCAGGATCAACCGGAACGATACTGCCGAGGCGGTGAGGGCGATGCTGCGCCACATCCATTGCCGGTGCCTGGCGAGGTTGCCGGCCAGCGCGTGGCCGATGCCGATACCGGTTGTGGCCAGCCATGCCACGGCGAGCAGGCCAAAGGCGATGCCGGTGGATGCGCCGCCTTCGGCATGTAGTGCCAGCGAGAATCCGGCCAGCCCGGCGATCAGTACCCCGCCTGTGTACAACCCGCCACTCAGCCGGTGCAGGCTGGGGGCGTGCCGCTGGATCCATCCGTTCATCTGCAATGGCGCCAGCAACAAGGCCAGCCCGCCGCCGAAGAGGTGGGCGGGAACATCCAGGCCGGATGCTGCGAACTTCATCTGCAGGGGATTGCCCGCGTGCGGCTGGCCGTACAGCACGGTGAAGGCGTAGGCCGCCACGGCGGCGCAGAGCAGGGTGAAGACCAGCCCGGCCGTCCAGCGGGCGGCCTTCGGAAAGCGGTGTGTCATCTCGGAACCTCGGTGTTGGCGGAGGTTCGAGCGTGCGTGCGGCATGCTGAAAAAGCGTCCGGATCGGCGGAGTCGTACCTGGACGCCGCGAAGAGACAGGACCAGGACCGCCGATGAACGGTGCCGGCGATGGCTGCCAGGTTCGCACGCTGTGTCAACAGACGGTCGGGATCCTTGCCTGTCCCGACAATACAAACCGGGTGGCGGCGGCAACCTGGGAGCCTGGCACGCAGCCCTGAGTCTGGCCGGACGCTATCATCGACCAGCACCTGGGCATGAAAGGGGTCCCAAGCCTATGAAGATCGAGTCCATCTCTCCGATCCTTTCAGTAGACCACCTTGCAGAATCGATGGACTTCTACCGCAACGTACTGGGGTTCGATCTGGCATGGTCGTGGGGCGATCCGCCCGACATGGCCGCGGTTTGCCGGGATGGTGTGGAGATCGCCCTCACGCAGCGGGCCGGCAGCAAGCCTGCAGGTGCTGCACATATCCATCTGCGCGTATCAGGCATAGACGACTATTACGAAACCCTTGTGGGCCTGGGAGTCACGATCATCGTCCCCATCGGAGACAGACCCTACGGCATGCGTGATTTCCGGATAGCAGACCCAAGCGGCAACGAACTCAGCATTGGCCAGGACATCTGCAACAGGGACAGCGCCTGACAGCTATCAGGTGATGACCGCTTCGCGGATATGCTGTCAGCCTTGCTGCCAACTCCCGAAGGACGACCTGTCATGGAGCGGGTTCCCACCCGAAAGGTCTGCATGCTTGCCTACGCCGGTGCCCAGTCACTGGATATCAGTGGGCCGATGGAGGTGTTCGCGCTGGCAAGTCGCCAGGCCCAGGAGGACCGTCCTGGCAGTGGTCCGTTCTACGCGGTAAAGCTGCTTGCCATGGACGCACAGCCCATCGTGATGTCTTCCGGCATTCGCCTGCTGCCCGATCTGGTGTATGCGGATATGCCTGATGACACCGATACCCTGCTGGTCTGTGGAGGCATGGGGAACTCGCTGGATATCGTCAGGGCTGATCGGATGCTGGTTGCATGGCTGGGCTCGGTTGCATCACGTGTGCGGCGGGTTGCATCGGTGTGCAGTGGTGCGCTCCTGCTGGCAGAAGCAGGCGTGCTTGATGGACGCCAGGCCACCACACACTGGAGCGATGCAAGCGAATTGCGTGAGCGTTACCCGAAGGTAAGGGTGCAGGCCGACGCGATCTATACCAGGGACGGCCCCGTGTGGGCGTCGGCCGGAATCACCGCAGGAATGGATATGGCCCTGGCGATGGTCGCGGAGGATCACGGCCCCTCGCTTGCGCTCAAAGTGGCAAAGCGCATGGTCATGGCCAGCAGGCGCTCAGGCGGGCACAGCCAGATCAGCCGCCAGTTGCAGTCCCTGGACCTGCCCGACGCATTCCAGAAACTGGAGCAGTGGATGCGGGAGAACCTGCATCTTCGTTTGGGCGTGGACGAGCTCGCGCAGCGTTCCCACATGAGCCCCAGGCAGTTCAACCGCCGGTTCGTTGCTGCGTTCCGTCTCACTCCCCGGAAGTATGTCGAGCAGCTGCGGGTCGACGCAGCCAGACTGTTGCTGGAGGCTACCCGGAAGGACGTAGGGTGGATTGCCACTGAATGCGGATATGGATCGGCCGATGCACTGCGGCGGGCCTTCGTCCGCCAGATGGGCCAAACACCCAGCGCGTACAGGACAGGGTTTGGTTCCCGGTGATATGTCTCGATTCGTCGGGTTCATGTCCGCATCTGCCCGTGGACATCAGCTACGTTACCGGCCTTGCATCACGCAGGCACGTTCCAGCATGAAGAGGCGCGTTGGGTCCACTTCTGATGTGAGCCGTTCCCACAGTGTTTCTGTGCTCATTCCCCTCCAGGACAACATGTGATGAGCTCCACATTGCGTTGCCTCGGTCTTCTTGCGGGTCTCAGCCTCGCCATGCCCGCCCGTGCATCATCCGTCGAGCAGCTTCCGCTTCCGGTGGGGTGCCAGGTCGTCCAGCGAACCGATGCGGCGGGCCGAGCGGTAGATGCGGCCGAGCCCGCATTTCCTCCGGTCCAGCTCGAGGTCCGTACGCCTTTCGCACCCAGCGCCTTCAGCGCGGGCGGCTATCGCTATCTTGTCTACGAACTGCAGCTGCAGAACCGATCCGAAGACGCGTTGCACATCAACGCGCTGGACATTCTGGCGTCCACGCCAGATGGCGATGATCGCCTGCTCACTGTTTCCGGAAACACCCTGCGTGACCAGATGTCCCTTGTCGGCGGCGGCGCCATCGATGCCGCGCATACGTTGCAAGCGGGGCGAGCCGCCACGGTTTTCCTCTGCATCGCCTTCAATGAAGCATCGCCTGTGCCGGAGCGGCTTATGCATCGCATTGCCCTGGATGGCGCGGCAGCCGAAGGTCCCGAGGTGGGGACACGGCATGGCGTCGTAAAGGTGTTGTCCAGTCCCGTCCGCGGCAGTCATTGGCTGGCCGACAACGGTCTGGCACTGGACCGCCACCATCGGCCGGGCGTGTTCGTCGCCGGTGGCGTCGCGCAGACCTCGCGCCGATATGCCATCGATTGGAAGCGCCGCATAGATGGTGAGCTTCTAAAGGGGGATCCGCGGGATGTGCGGAGCTACCACGCCTACGGGCAACCGGTGTTCGCAGTCGCCGACGCCACGGTCGTCGAAGCCAGGGGCGGGTTCCCGGACAACATACCCAGGACATCGGCAGGATTCACCCCTGCAGTGCCGTTGAGCATGGAGTCGTTGGCAGGCAACTCGGTGGTGCTTGACCTGGGTGAAGGCCAGTTTGCGCACTATGCACACCTTCAACCTGGAAGTGTCACCGTCAAAGCCGGCCAGCGCGTTCGGCGCGGAGAACCATTGGCAAACATCGGCAATTCGGGTGATGCACGCTGGCCTCACCTGCATTTCCAGGTGACCGCCGGGCCCGGAATCATGAGCAGCGAAGGGATTCCCTTCGTGCTTGATCACTTCCGCATCAGGGAGCCCTCTGGCAAGTGGGAAGCCAGGCACACCGAGTTTCCGCTGCCCGAGCATGAGCTGGATTTCTGATACCGAAGGCGAGCAAAGGCACCGCCGTCTGGCGGCTCACAACCGTGGCCAGATGGTCCGGGGAGAAGATCTGCTGCCGGCCAGCAGCAGACCTGCCTGGCAGCGTCCTGCGCTGTCAGCGCTCCGCACGCTTTTCATACCAGCCCTGGGTACGATTCACGATCCGCACCACAGACAGCATCACCGGTACTTCGATCAGCACGCCGACGACCGTGGCCAGCGCCGCCCCCGACTGCACGCCGAACAGCCCCACCGCTGTCGCCACCGCCAGTTCGAAGAAATTGCTGGCGCCAATCAGTGCTGAAGGGCCAGCCACGCAATGGGCCACGCCCAGGCGACGATTGAGCAGGTAAGCCAGGCCGGAAGTGAAATAGACCTGGATCAGGATCGGCACGGCAATCAGCGCGATCACCAGCGGTTGCTCCACGATCTGCCGGCCCTGGAAGCCGAACAGCAGCACCAGTGTGAGCAGCAGCGCGCACAGCGAGACGGGCCCCAGCTTGCGAAGCACCCGCAGCAACGCTGCCTCGCCACTCCGCATCAGGATCCAGCGCCGCAGCAACGCAGCCACCAGCACCGGCACCACGATGTAGAGGCCAACGGACAGCAGCAGGGTATCCCACGGCACGGTGATCGCTGACAGGCCCAGCAACAGTGCAACCACCGGTGCGTAGGCAACCACCATGATCGCGTCGTTCAACGCCACTTGGCTCAGGGTGAAGTTGGCATCACCGCGGCACAGGTTGCTCCACACGAACACCATCGCGGTGCAGGGCGCGGCTGCCAGCAGGATCAGCCCGGCGATGTAGCTGTCGATCTGTGCTGCTGGCAACCAGTCAGCGAAGGCATGGCGCAGGAACAGCCAGCCCAGCAGCGCCATCGAGAATGGCTTCACGGCCCAGTTGATGAACAGCGTTACGCCGATGCCCTTCCAGTGCTGCTGCAGCTGGCGCATCGCAGTGAAGTCGACCTTCAGCAACATCGGGATGATCATCAGCCAGATCAGCGCGGCAACCGGCAGGTTGACCTTGGCGATCTCTGCGGATGCCAGCGCGGCAAAAGCGCCGGGCAGGAAGTGACCCAGCAGGGTGCCAGCCGCAATGCACAGCACCACCCACAGGGTCAGGTGTCGCTCGAACAGGCTCATGGCAGTGGCGCCGTCACGGCGTACCGTCGGTCGGCAGCAGCTGGCCGATCCGGTCCAGTGCGTGCTGCACTGCCTCGCGGTCGGACCACACCGATTCGGGCAGCGCGAGCAATGCACGCAGGCGCAGCTTCACGATGGCATGGGCCAGCGCGAAGGCTGCGGCCTTGTCGGCATCGCTGCCCGCTACGGCCGCCGGATCGGGCAGGCCCCAGTGGCTGCGGATGAAGTCACCGAACACCACCGGGCAGGCTTCGGCGGCTGCCGAATCGCACACAGTGATCACCAGGTCCATCGGGGCCGCGTCCACGAACACATCCCACGATTTGCTGTGCAGGCCATCGATCGGCATGCCTTCGGCCTGCAGCTGCGCCAGCGCGAACGGATTGACCTGGCCGGTGGGCTGGCTGCCGGCACTGAAGGCGGTGAAGCGATCGCCGCCCCAGGCGCGCAGGGTGGCTTCGGCAAGCACGCTGCGGGCGCTGTTGCCGGTACAGAGGAAGAGGACAGAACGGGTCATGGGGCAATCGCCTCGATGGGGCAGGTCGTGTGCGGTGTCAGCACTTGCACGCGGGAGCTGCGGGCACGCACTCCTCGCTGGGTGAACCCGCGCAGCAGTTGTGCGTGAGGTACTCGATCAAGCCGTTCATGGCATCGAAGTTGGCCCGATAGCAGACATGGCGGCCCTGGCTTTCGCTCTCCACCAGCCCGGCCTGCACCAGCTCCTTCAGGTGGAAGCTGAGCGTGGCTGGGGGCACCTGCAGGGCCGTGGCGATGTCGCCCGCCATGCGTCCTGCCGGGCCGGCCTCCACCAGCAGGCGGAAGGCGGCCAGGCGGGTGGCGTGACCCAGGGCAGTCAGGGCGGCGATTGCATTCAACGTTTCCATATTTCTAGAATAGTCGAATGAATAAGCCAATCACAAGTGCCCATCTGCCGAACCTGGTGGACGGCTCGCTGCCCCAGCCCGATCACCACCAGCTCGCCGCGGCAGATCCGGGGCCGCCACGCATCCTCCTGCTCTACGGCTCGCTGCGGCCGCAGTCGTTCAGCCGCAAGCTGGCGCTGGAAGCCGAGCGATTGCTGCGCCATCTGGGGTGCGAAACCCGCGTGTTCGATCCGCATGCGCTGCCCATGCTGGACAGCGTGGAAACGAGCCACCCCGAAGTGCAGCGCTTGCGTGCGTGGTCGCAGTGGTCGGAAGGCCAGGTCTGGGTCAGCCCCGAGCGGCATGGCACGGTCACCGGCGTATTCAAGAACCAGATCGACTGGTTGCCGCTGGAAGATGGCAGCGTGCGACCCACGCAGGGCAGGACGCTGGCGGTGATGCAGGTGAGCGGTGGCTCGCAGTCGTTCAACACGGTCAACACGCTGCGCGTACTTGGACGTTGGATGCGCATGCTGACCATCCCCAACCAGTCATCGGTGGCCAAGGCCTGGCAGGAATTCGATGACGACGGGCGCATGAAACCCTCGCCGTACTACGACCGCGTGGTGGATGTGATGGAGGAACTGGTGAAGTTCACGCTGCTGACGCGAGGGCGGTCGGACTACCTGGTGGACCGCTACAGCGAGCGCAAGGGTGACGCGCACGCCGCAGCATTGGCGCGGGCCGCAGGGGCTGCGGCTTCCTGATGCTCAAGGGTGCCTACCGGGGCACGATCACCCGCGCAACCGCTTCACCCTTGACGCTGCGAGGCGGATGATCATCACGTAGGCAAGCAGCATGCCGGTGCCAATGCCCAACACCTCGATTTCCCAGTTGCGGCGGTAGGAAGAAGGGCCCATGAAGGCCCACGCCAGCAGCAGCACGGCAATCAGCAAGGCGTTGCGGTTGGCCTTCGAAATGAGTTCATCCTCCGTCGCGCACCCCATGTTCGGATCCCAGGAGCCGAGCAGCCATCCAAGGCCACGCAAGTACTCACGTCCCACGAAGAACAGGAACACGAATACGCCTGCCATCGAGCTCAGTAGAAACTGGAAGACTGGGTCCACCGGCAGCCTCATGAACGAGGCAGACGTGGCCTCGAAGGATCGTCAATGGGCGCAGTATGCCAGCGTGCCGGCTTTCGGAGACGGCACATCTGGCCGGCGAAGGCTACTGGTTCCCGTTACAGAGGTACGAAATCAGATGCGATCGCAATGGTGTCGCAATTCGCACTTTAGCGCTGCTAGGCCTGATTGAAGCGGAACGCGTTCAGACCTTCAGATACATTGCGCAGAAACTCACTGCATACATGGAAGCGGAAGGAGGGCCAGACAATATTGTCAATGAGCCCGCAAACCTGCACATGCCCATCGGTCATCTGATCGAGTACTGGCTGCACCGTGGAGATGGCCCAGATCTAAGAAACTACCTGAGAAAGATCCGCATGCCCGGTGCCACTGCCTATGCCAAGGAGACGGCAGGGATGTTCCGGACTGCTCGAGCGACCGCCTTCAGTCAGTAGATCCGGGCCGTGGAATCCACGACCAACGCTGCCTGATGGGTCACGCACCACAGTTCAAGCTCTTCTCTGAGTTGAGGCCAGAGATCGGACGCCCACGAGGGGGCGTTGCTTCGGAATACCTCTTCGGAAGGCAGGTAGGCCGTCAACCTGCCCATTGGCAGCTCAAGAACGAACGAGCCATGCGGGCCTGTGCAGACCAGCTCTTCCTTCCATCGTGCGTTGAATTCGAAAACGGACATGCGGACGTGACACCTGAACCAAGCCGGCCCGCGAAGCGGGTTCCCCCGGCGTGGAGTATACGCCGGCGCTGCTACTTGCTCGCGCGCCGTGCGCCCTTCTCGTCTTCGTCCTTCGCATCTCCGCGACTCTGCGCGAACTCCGGGAACGTCTTCGCGATCGAATCCTTGTCCGGCAGGATGTAGAACACGCCGCCCTTCTCGAACATGGGTTGCACGATCTGCCCATAGAATGCGGGCGAGACATTGATGCAACCGTGGGTGACGCGGTTGTCGTCGGGCGAGGGCGATGCCAAGCGCTCGGCGCGCTTCTCCTTCGGGCTGCCCGGTGGCAGCGGATGCATTGAAACGGCGGAATCGTAGTCCACCCACAGCACGCGCCCGGCATCGTCGGAGGGGCCGTAGCCACCAATGAAGCGGCCGGCTGGCGTGGTGCGGTCGTGGCCGGGAATCGCGCTCAGTGCGAGCTTGGCGACGCCGGGTGCGGAATGATCGCCGATGGCCGAACCGAACAGCGCCGGTGCCGCGCCACGCAGCTTGCCGTCGCCGCTGAAGATCAGAACCTGCGCCGCCGCCTTGTCCATGACTGCAAACGGATAGCCCTGGTTGTCCTTGCTGGCGACCACCCAGCCGGCCAGTTCGATCACCGTTTCGGACACGCTCTGGTCAGGCGGAAGTTCATCAACGGCGGCCACCGGTGGTGCAGGTGCGTCCTTGTCCCTGGCGTTGGCTACGCCGCTGCACGCAACGACCAGTGCCATGGCTAGTGCGGCATGCAGGGCGCGGCGTGCAGGGGAGGAGTAGGTACGAATGGGACGGCTCCTTGCAATGCAATCTTGGGTGGAAGGACGCCAGTGGCCGGCGAAGGCCACTGGTTCCCGATACAGAGGTACGAAATCAGATGCGATTCAAACAGTGAGGGAGCGATTACCCGCGCGGCTTGCGGCCCGCAGGTGCCCTTTCAAGCTGCTGCACGCGACCTTCGATCTGGTCCAGACGCTGGTTGGCCTGCTGCGCGGACTGGTTGGCGGACTCCGCACTCTGCGCAGCACCCTGCACCTTTACGTCGAGCTGATCGAGACGCGAGTTGATGGTTGCAAACTCGTTCTTGTAAGAGGCGCAGGCGCCAAGGCTGACGGTGGCGATGAGCGCTACAGCAAGTGCGCGGGCCGTCTTCATGTGTTGCGGGTTCAGGTTCATTGCACTCCCTCCTTCGTCTGGGGAAGCTGGAATATAGCGGCGTTTGTTCCCGTCGCTGACAAGCGCTTTCAGCTGGAATTTGAATACGTGGATGCGCTGTGAAGCCTGTCTGTGACCCAACATTAACAAGCGGGATCAGGCGAGCTGATCTACGTCGGCGCATCGCCTTGCCTGTTCACAACAGCCAATTCATCTGTATGAAGTCGATGTCACATCGATTGCACTTCAGCGCCTCTTCCAGCGTTACACGCAGGTTGCCATCCCCTCGCCTCAAGCACGGTTGCGGCTGTGCCGGGGGGCACATCTAGCAGCGTGGCGATGAAACTGGTGCTGTTCGGCGCGCGGGGAATGTAGTCGTGGGCAATGCGGTAGCCGATCCAGGATCCGAAATCTCCGCACCGTCCGGCATCGATAGGACCGTTGTACAACCACTGAGAAAGATCGATGCCTGCGCTGTCCTGTACGAATGCGCGCTCCAGTGTACAGTCGCTGCCTTACGTCGAACGACGCAGATGGGCGTTGTCGGGTTTCCTGAGATCAGTTCGGCCGCGCACTCGGCGCCGCCTCCAAGCAGCGTCTGATAGAGCAGGGTACGCTGCGCAACATAGACGCTCGCATGGGGCTGTTGCACGTGTACGTACTCATGGGTGATCTGGAATCCAGCTCCATGAAGAAGCATGTGACCTCACGTGTCTGCACGACGATGTCCCAAGCCGAAACCATGCGCTCAGTCGACGCTGTTGGCCGCAAAGGATCAGGATCAGCGCTCGCGTCCGGCCGTCTTCGCTTGCCATGGTCATGGCCAACCCCAGCGGCCCGTCAATGTCACGGCCTCACCAATGCGCTGGAACGGGTTGGGGTCTGGAATCAGGCGGTCTTTCCAGCCAGGCGCATGGGTCACTACGACGTAGCGCAGATGAACCCCGTAGGCGTTGAACAGGCGGATAGTGACGACCGTACACGGCGCGCCATTGCCATCCGTGCGGTCCTCGATGTCCAGGGTGTGCAAGCCTCCTGCTCCGTATGCCGATGCGACCTCTTCGCCGCCGACCCAGTTCGACAGGTCCAGTTGCACGCCTTTCAGCACCGCCAATGCTGGGCTTTCGTCGCGTCGAATGAAGCCCCGGACAGCGACGTGGTAGCCGTAGGCGGTCTTGGCCAGGAAGCGGCACAGGTCGGTGGGAGAGACTCTGGACGAAAGGTCAATTCCCCAAGCGCCATAGCGCTGGCACAGCGCGGCAATCTGCTGCTGGGTATTGCTTTGCTCTGTGGCCTCGCGATTGTGCACTACGCTGTCATATGTGCCGTGGATCTCGATCCCGTTGCATTCAATGAGGGGGGATGCCTGAGTGAGCGCACGTGGGGGGATGAGGTGCGGCAACGTGATGGCCGCGACCGCCTGGCTCTTGGGTATCTTCTTCTGAAAGCGGGTTCCGTCGGCGGCCACGAAGGTCATCTTGATGTCGCTCGGTTGCCGGTGCGGCTTGTACGAACGGAAGCCTAGGACAAGCCTGCACTGGGTCAACCAACGATTCTTCAGAACAGGTGTTTCAATCTCACGGCCGATCATCTCTTGGCAGGCTTCGCAAGAGGACTGGGGAAGCAGCAAGTCGCCGTTGAGGCCGCGCGCAAGGACGTGCTCGTCGGTCAGCGCAGCGGCACTGGTGCCGCAGTACATGCAGTAGCCTAGGGGATCCAGGCGTTTGGTAGATACGTTATCCATGCTGAAGGGTACCGGTCGCTAATTGAAAGGGAGCGCGGGACCACGGTTTATGGATCCGGCACATCGTGATGATTCCGATGGTCAGCCTTGCACTCCGACCGATCATTGTGTGCGGCACTGACTCTGCCAATGATGTCAGCGTGTCCGGCTGTGGGGCAGCTTACCCTTGAAGACTTGGCTGCGGTGGATGGCGAGGTAGTTCTTCAGGCGATTCCATGGCGCTTTGCGCAGACAGGTGTTCCCTGGAATCAGACCGGCGTCCGCCAACTGCTTCCTGACTCGCTTGTCCGCAAAGATGGCATCACCGGCGTCTTCGAAGGTCATCAGTCCGGCGCCGAACAGCAGATCCAGCGTGCCGGCCAGCGGCACGCAACTGCGCGAATCCGGTCTTGGATCTTTGCCTCCTGGGAGCCATTGGTCCACAGTGACTTCATGCACCCATGGCTGAGCGTGCGACGCTCGGATGGACGTGAGCGCCTTGCCGGTCAGACCTGACCTAAAGACCGACGATAGTCAGCCAACGAGATCGAGTTGGTGGCGGCCCTCCCGCAGCAGGGGCAAGCGGCCTGTGGCTTCCCCGGCGAGCAAGGTGCACCGTCGCGGATCGCCAATCCGTGTTCCCGCCGTCCTATAGCTGAAAGGCGTGTCCGATCTCGGGTCGAATCAAGTAATTGGACGTCGGCGACAGCTGCCCTTAGCGCGCATTTGCGGACTGAGTCCACAGACGCTGTTAAAGCATGGGTGCCGGTGAATCCATCTCAATGCGCGAGCGAATCTTTGCGACATCTCGTCGCACTTGATCAATAAACTCGGCCATTAGGCGGCCTGTCTCTCGGAGTGCACGTTCCTCGCCCTCGGCTCGAGCTTCATTCGCCTCACCGTCATCTGCACCATGTGCCTGCGCGTACGCCTCGGCGCGATCCGCCTCATTCAGATGGGGTGCGATTGCAACACGCAGGCGCTGAAAGCTGGCCTCAGCTTCATTCGAAACATAAAGCTGGTTGTCGGTCACCAACTCTAGCATTTCTCCATAAATAGAGACGTACTCCCCGTGCCAGTCTTCAAACTCCTCACGCAGAAAGTTCTCGTCCATCCGCTTCCGGTAATCGTTTCCAATTCGCAGAAGTTCACGGTAAACAGTGACGCGCTGAGAAAGAAATTGCTGATAAAAATCCGCCGAAAATCCGGCGAATGCCTCTCGTTCTTTGAGAGCAACCGCTGCTTTCGCTTTGAATGATTCCAGCACGCGCGTGTGCTCCGCGGACAGTGAAGCTAGATCCTGCTGAGCCTTTGCAGTCATGGAAGCGACGTCTTTTTGAGCTGCTGCGACTGTCGCTTGCTTGATGCGATGGGCCCAGATACTTCCCAAGAATGCTGCAAACGCTCCGACCACTGCTGAAGCGCCCCCCAAGGGAACAATCGTTTCCAGTAAAACTTCCAGCACACTCGCCCCCTTCTTCGAAACCAACAACCATTAACGATATCTCAAGAAGCCCGCCCCGTGTAGACATCTTCCTGCAAGGCATGCTGGCCAAACCCTTGGCTGGGCGAAGCTAAGGCACTGGTCCGTTTCGATCTCAGCCGTCGGTTGGATACTCGCACATCGAACTAGGGACTCGCAGCAGCTAGCGTATTAGGCGGGGTGTCCGCTTCGGGTCGCAAAGTGCCGCAGTAAGAGTTCTTCACTTGCGCAGTCCGCTTCCGGCGAAAAGCTGCTTGCTCCCGATAAACATCGCTTATCCACGACTGACCTTGAGCCTACCGTGGTCCCGCAGAGATGAGAGATGAGGGACCGGCGTATTCTGGCGTCAGCCGGATCGACGCCAACGACTTGTAGCTCTCCTAGATCATTGAGTACGGTCTGACCCTTCTGCAATACAACTGGGGATGAATAGCCACCTGCCGAGGGACGTTTGGAGTTCCGTTATTTCGCTCGGCTAGCCGCCATGATTAGGGTCTCAATGAAGCTATCCCAGGCGCGCCTGAAAAGGCGCCCCTGTGTTGGTAGCATGCATTAGCGTGATGGCGCTGCCTCCCTATCGCCAATCGATACCGCACCCATACACTTCTGCTCCGACAGGATGTCCATGAAGCAATCCCATTCCGATACCACTCGATCCAGCGCCACCTCCGGCGCCCCAGTCGGCATCGCTTCTCAGAACGAGCATGTAACGGATGGAGCGCCAAGCAGCGATGGAATGCCCAGGCTAACGCCACTGACGCCAGAGTTCTCAAAGTCGGATCACACGCCATACGTCGACGCGCTCACGGATGCCCTGGCCACCCCCCAGATCCGCAACATCGCCCTATCAGGGACGTATGGCGTTGGCAAAAGTAGCATTCTTAAAGAGCTGGTGCGTCGCAATGAGGGGAAAGTGCTCGAGCTCTCTCTCTCAACGTTAGCTCCATTCGAGTCTGTTGCAAATCAGGGGGCGCTACCCCCACAGGCGATAACGCCGACCAATCGGATTCAGCAGGAGATCGTCAAGCAGCTCCTCTACCGTGAAGAGCCAAGAAACACGCCGGGATCCCGCTTCCAGCGGATCGAGCGCTTCAACTGGTCCCGAGAGTTGCTGATCGCATTGATCTTTGCACTGATCGCGGTTGTAGCATTCCTACTAACCGGCTGGGCGGATCAGGTCGCCAAGGTTCTTCCTTTCGGGAAGGCAATGGGCAATGGCATCTACTTGGTGCTGGCCCCGATCTTCATGGGTACAGCGCTGACTCTGAGGAAGCTTTTCCACGGCCGGCTGCGGATCAAGGAGCTCTCTGCGGGGGCGGCGACGGTCACGTTGGATGATCGGTCGGTATCGTACTTCGACCAGTACCTGGATGAAATCGTCTATTTCTTTGAGGTGTCCAAGCGGAACATTGTTGTGTTCGAGGATATCGACAGATTCAATGATGCGCACATATTTGAAACGCTCAGGTCTCTTAACACTCTTCTGAACGTTTCGCCACAGATCGAAAGTGAGATCAAGTTCATCTATGCGATTAAGGACAGTATCTTCGATCAACTTGGCCTGCAGCAGCAGGGTCGGCGCCTTGAGAGTGATCTGCTGGCAGCTGATGACACCGCACTCGCCGAGACAGTTCGAGCCAACCGGACTAAGTTCTTTGACCTAGTGATTCCGGTTGTCCCCTTCATCACGCATCAGAATGCGCGAGATCTCACGACGCGTTTGCTGAAGGAGATCGAGCACAGCATTGAACCGAGGTTGATTGACCTTGCCAGCAGGCACGTACCCGAAATGCGTCTACTAAAGAATGTGCGCAACGAGTTTCTGGTCTTCCGGCATCAGATCCTGAGGCCGGCTAGCCGCCTGAAGCTATCGGAGACTGAGCTGTTCGCTCTGATGTTGTACAAGAGCACACATCTAAGCGATTTCGAAGCCATTCGTCTTGGCGAGAGCAAGCTTGACTTTCTCTACAACCATGGTCGCAAGATCGTGGCCTTCAACATTGATCGCTTGGAAAAGGAGCTATCAGCCACTCACCGACGGGAGTCATTGGCAAACGGGCTGCAGGCGCGAAGCGAAGAACTGGGTGAGGCATTGCTAGGCATCGGTCAGATGCTGATGCGCGCTGCCTCCCATCACGTCACCGAGGGGCCATTCGAGCTCTCGGGAGTCTCGTACTCAATTGCGGCGTACAAGGGCGTTGACTTCTGGCAGAGTTTTCAGGACGCCTCTATGGAGAGTGTCATCACGTTTAGCGTCAGAACCGATCACTACAACCGCACTCAGATACTGTCGCTGAAGAAGAGTGACATTGTGCGATTGCTCGGTGATCGCTGGAAACCAGAGCAATGGAGTCAACTGGACGCTGATGCTGAGGTCGCGCGGCGTACTCAGATCCATTCAGATCTAGTCGAACTCCGTGCGGCGGATATGTCCCAGCTCCTTAGTCGAGAGGATTGGGTTGCCCCGCATTCGGATCACTCGATGTCATTGGATGCCCTGGCACAGAAAGTGTTGAAGACTGGCTTGGCCTATCATCTTGTCCGCGCCGGGTATATCAATCGAAACTTCAACCTTTACACCTCCGTCTTTCCTGGCGATCGTGTTGGCGCCGCAGCGATGAACTTCCTTATTCATCATGTACAGCGCAACACGATGGATGAGCACTTCCATCTCGAGCCAGATGAGGCAGATGAGGTTATCGGTGAGTGCGCCGTGGCGGACTTTGGAGAGCCGGGCCTCTACAACGTCAGCGTCTTGGAGCGTCTGCTGAACGCCGGAGAACGCAACCCGGGGCACACAGACATCCTCTCACTTCAGATAGCTTCGCTCACGAAGATGGGGGGCGACCAACGGCGCTATCTCCAGGCGATACTGGCTGGAAGTTCCAAGAAGGATGCAGTTATCAGGCTTCTAACTCCCATCTATGATGGGATTCTGATCTACCTCTCCAGTGAGGTTGACGTCGAGGAAAGCGCCCGGTTGCAGCTTATTGGCGTAGCACTGGAGAGCATGAGCGGTAGGTTTAGATACTCACTTGATGCTGCGTTCATCGCTTACTTTAGGGCGAACTATGCGGCTATCCCTTCGCTTGCTAGCGAGGAGCTGGATGACCGCTCCGCGAAGGGAATAGGCTTTATTTTCCTGCGCTGCGAACTCAGCGCATCTCATCTAGGCAGCCTGGCGCCAGCGTTGCGGAGCGACCTGCTTACTCGGGGCCTCTATGAGATCACGCGTGAGAACATGGCCTCCATCATGGATGGTGGGTCTGTTGCCCTGGACGCCATTCGTTCAATGAGCGATTTTGCCTACGATCACATGATCGGCCATCTGCGTCAGTACCTCGATGCAATCTCGCCTTCGGACTTCAGCGTCGATGTCAGCTCCAACTATCTGCAGATCTTGTCGCAAGTGGCAGAGTCCGCAGACGCGGACCTAGAGACAATCGGTGTCCTCATCTCACGTGCCTCTCCTGACTGCATCATTGAAGATCTCGGTGATGTGACCTCGCACCTTTGGCCGCTACTGGCGCAGAACATGAGATTCAAGGTATCGCTGTTCAACCTGATTGCATACTTGGATGAGTTTGAGGCTATCGACGCGTCCTTGGCCGTCACTCTGCTGAAGACCTCATCAATTGCTGGGGTTGAGGAGGTGGAACTTGAGGGCAGGCAGAGAGTTGCCAAGGTGATACTGGCCGCGAATGACGTCCTTACTGCGGAGCGGCGCGTGGAACTGGCGACCATGCTGGGCCTGGAGGCACCACTGCCGGTAAGCGATCTCGTGGTTGAGAGTGGTGAGCTGTTCGGGCTTGCCCTGAGGGCGAAGCTGATCGAAGACACAAAGGAGGCCTACCTCGCCTTGGAGGGTATGGACTGGGCAACCCGAGCACATTACATCCAACGTTCGCGAGGCTTTGGGGAGTTCATGTCGCCCAAGGTCATCGGGAACGATCTGGCTGATTTTCTGCAAAGCGCTCAGGTTCGCAAAAAGCTGAAGAGTAAGGTTGTAGAGCAGATCGAGGCCTATGCACCCTCTGCAAACGATGCGGGAATTCAGCAACTGCTGAAGGGGGCAATCGAGGCTGGTTTGAGCATTCCTCTGAATGCCATCGAACGATATGCGCGCGTACCGAGAGTCTCTCCGGCGGTGGTCTTCGAACTTCTGGGGCCGCACCTGGCCACGATTGAGCTTGAGAGGCTGCTACCAATTCTCCATAGCCTGCAAGGTGTCTACAGTGAGCTTGCAGCGAGCGGCGCCGGTAGGCCACTACTTCCCGACGATCCGTTTGTTCGACCGGTCCTTGGCGTCCTGAAGGACATGGGGGTCCTCAGTCAGTTCTACGACGATAACAAGAAGAAGAGGAAGGGCATTCGAGCGATCAAGAGGTACGCGTAGATCTGGATCTCGCGGACGCCAAGGTAGCCCCTTTTAGAACCGGTCTTTGCCTCATCTTGAGGCCTAGAAGGTCAGGGCACTCGACCCATCCGATCGGCGATCTCGTACGCTAGGTACGGGACTGTTAGACGTCGCTAGTCAGCCTCGCCCAGTGGGGCGAGCCGGGGACCAGTGTTCGGGGACCCTGATCCAGGCTCGCATTTGTCCCCATAGTCTGTGTAGGTGATTGCTCCCATAGTTTGTGCAATCGACACGAACTATGGGGGCATGGCTACTAGCAGCGCTGACGGAGTTCCCTGAACGGGAGCCTTATTTATACACCAGTCAGTTCAATATTCAGGGTCGATTAGACCCCCTAACGGATAATTCACACCTGTCGGCCGCCTCCTCTCTCTCCCCCTCCCGGGAGGCGGTCGACGAAACCAAAATAATTAAAGGTGTGTCACGATGAACAAGAATTCGCTGCTTGCCCTGGGTCTTCTGGCTGCCCTGCCGTTCGCTGCATCGGCAACCGATGGCCTGTCGTACAACTACGTTGAAGGCGGCTACGTGAACACCGATGCCAAAGGCGGCGACGCCGATGGCTGGAAGGTGAAGGGTTCCGTTGCGGTGCACCCGAACTTCCACGTCTTTGGCGACTACAGCGCCCAGGAAACCGACAAGTTCAAGAATGACGTCGACCAGTGGCGCATCGGCGCCGGGTACAACTACGGCATCGCACCGAACACCGACCTGGTGGCCCGCGTCGCGTACCAGAAGTTCGACATGAAGCACGGCCTGGACTTCAACGGCTACTCGACTGAAGTCGGCGTGCGCACCGCGTTCAACCCGTACGTGGAAGGCTACGTGATGGCCGGCTACGAGGACTACACCAAGAAGCACGGTATCAACCCGGACGGCGAGTTCTACGGCCGCGTCGGCGCCACCGCCAAGTTCAACCAGAACTGGGGCCTGAGTGGCGAAGTGAAGCTGGCCAAGGCCGGCGACCGCGAGTGGTTCGTGGGCCCGCGCTTCACCTGGTAACAAACGCCTGTCGTTAGTGCGTGCTGTGCTGGCGTGTGACTCTCTCTCTCCCACACGCCAACCGAAGCCCGGCCTCGCGCCGGGCTTCACTTTTTCCGGGACCTCTGAGGCATCGGTAATGCGCGGGCATACTGTCAGCCCACCGGATGGCGGATTCCGCATGCAGACTTCCCTTTGCGCATACGTGCAGCAGGCCGATGGCAACACCGTGCAGGTGGTGCTTGTGGATACCACCGCGCAGCCGGCGCTGGGTGCGCTTGGTTTTCAGGGCGTGCCGCCGATCCTGCATGCCTCTGTCGCCGACGATGCCGCCAAGGCCCGCATGTTCGTCGCATTGCGCGATCTGGGCGTGGCCTTCTCGGCGGGGCGCGAGTGGTGCCCGGCCGAGGTGTTCGCCTGGCTGCGCGAGCGCGGCCTGCTGGAAGGCGCGTATCTTCGCA
This sequence comes from Stenotrophomonas sp. YJH_SMC_8, assembly GCF_059371315.1. Classification (NCBI taxonomy): domain Bacteria; kingdom Pseudomonadati; phylum Pseudomonadota; class Gammaproteobacteria; order Lysobacterales; family Lysobacteraceae; genus Stenotrophomonas; species Stenotrophomonas sp. YJH_SMC_8. Next base: position 81,950 of record NZ_JCAFUL010000007.1, read on the forward strand.
TCGCCTGGACTAGCCCACAGCAGTTCCAGTTGACCCGGGCGTAGTGCGGCGCTGCTGACAGCGGAACGAGAACCGCTCCGGCCGCGCGCGGGTGGTTCGGCTATGATCGCCGGCACATCGCCACAGGCGATGCACCCGTCTCAAGCCAGCAGGAACTGCCGTGAATTCCCAGCCCGCACCGATCACCGCCCTCGACCACACGCTCGACAACGAGCCGCAGCAGATCACCGCGCCGCTTACCCATTCGGCGGCGTTCCTGGTGCTGAAGGTGAAGGATGACGAGGCGTCGATCGCCAAGGCGCGCGAGGTGCTGGCCAGCACCGACGACCTGATCAAGAACACCGCCATCCGCGAGATCGAGCGCACCTTCACCTGCAACGTGGCCATCGGCCACCGCGTGTGGCAGCCGCTGGTCGGCACCACGCCGCCGCGCGAGCTCCAGCCCTTCCGTGAGATCAAGGGTGCGACCCACACCGCCGTGTCCACGCCGGGTGACCTGCTGTACCACATCCGTGCACGAACCATGGACCTGATCGTGGCGTTCGAGCGCAACCTGCTGATGGCCTTCGGTGATGCGGTGGAAACGGTCGATGATGTGGCCGGTTTCCGCTACTTCGATGGCCGCGACCTGCTCGATTTCGTCGATGGCACCGCCAACCCGGAAGGGCTGTCGTTGCCGGAAGCCACGATCGTGGGTGACGAAGACCCGGAGCATGCCGGCGGCAGTTACGTGGTGGTGCAGAAGTACCTGCACAACCTCGATGCGTGGCGCGCACAGAAGACCGAGGCGCAGGAAGCCATCATCGGCCGCACCAAGCACGACAACATCGAGCTGGATGACGCACCGGCGGATGCGCAGAAGTCGCACAAGACCCTGTGCACCATTGAAGACGCCGACGGCGAGCACGAGATCCTGCGCGACAACATGCCGTTCGCCAACCCGGGCCGTGGCGAGTACGGCACCTACTTCATTGGTTACACCCGCCGCCTGTGGGTGATCGAGAAGATGCTCGAGCGCATGTTCATCGGCAATCCCGCGCCGTTGCACGACCGCATTCTCGATTTCTCCACCGCCACCACCGGCGTGACCTTCTTCGCGCCCTCGCGCAAGGTGCTGGCCGACCTGGGCGATTGATCGCACCGGGCCATCACGGCCCGCCATCTGCCTGTCATCTATGGCGCCGACCATGGCGCGCTGGATGGGAGTGCAGGAGGCAGGCGATGGCCAGGACTGGGAACGGGACCGGCGCGCGGCGCTGGTGGGGGCCGCTGGCCGCGTTGTTCGGCGCGTTGGCACTGGGGAGTGCCAGCGTTTCCGCGCAGGAGGCCCCTGCGCACTGGATGGCCTATGCCGCTGCGGTGGGGGGCCAGCTGCAGCAGCGCCTGCAGCAGGAACAGGATCCGCAGGCGCAGCGCGTGGTGGAGTGGCTGCGGGCACACCCGGATACGCCCACGCCGCTGCCGGTGAGCGTATGGATCGCGGCGGATGGCCGCATCTCGAAGCTGGAGTTCGACAGCCTGGGTGACCGCGAGGTGGATGCGGACCTGCGCGCGACCCTGCAGGCGGCGCCGCTGCAGGCCGCACCGCCTGCCGACATGCGCCAGCCGCTGCGATTGGGTCTGGTGCTTGACCGGTAGATCCACGCCGTGCGTGGATGGGCCTACCGGTGATCCCTCAGCCACGCATGGCGTGGCTCTACTGTGGATGGCCAGCGCCCAGCCCGGCCATCCGCATCAACGAACCGGTGCCGCCTGCGGTTCGCGTGCGGCCGCACTCCATGCACGCAGGCCGAACACGGCCAGGCCCAGGAAGAACACGTACAACGCGGCAGTCACGTGCAGCGACTTGAACAGGTACGCGCCCACGTAGACCACGTCCACCGCGATCCACACCCACCAGCAGGCCACATGGCGGCGCGCCTGCCACCACTGGCCAACCAGGCTCAGTGCGGTCAGCATCGCGTCCAGCCACGGCAGCGCGGCGTCGGTGAAGGTGTGCATGCCGGCTCCCAACGCCACGCCACCGCACAGGCCGATGGCCAGGTCGCGCAGCAGCTTGCCGCGCGCCAACGGCACGATGCGGATGCTGCCTTCATCGGCAGCATGCTGGCGCCAGTTGAGCCAGCCATAGACCAGGAAACCACCAAAGGCGACCTGCAGCAGTGTGTCCGAGTACAGCTTGGCCTCGGCGAACACCAGCCCGTACAGCGTGACCGACAGCAGGCCCACCGGCCATGCCGACAGCCGGCGCCTCGCCATCAACCAGACGCCGAGGATGCTGCAAAGCGCGGCGGTCCACTCGAGCATGACGCCGCTCACAGCGCGAACGTCACCGACAGGCGCGCCTGTCGCGGTGCGCCGGGGAACAGGTAGTAGTCACCGCCGCTGCTGCCGGTATCGCGCCAGTAGAAGCGGTTGAACACGTTGTCCACCGACAGGTTCCAGGTCACTGCACGTTCGTGCAGGCGATGCTGGAAACGCAGGCCTGCGTCGAACACCGAGTAGTCGGGCGCGCGCACGCCGCCATCGGCACGGGCCACGTTGGCACCGGCATAGCGCCAGCCGCCGGTCACGTCCAGGCCCTGCACGAACGGCAGCGCATAGGCCACGTGCACGCTGGCCCGCACCTTCGGCACGTTCACCAGCTGATGGCCTTCATAGGTGGGCGTGCCGGTATCGCGAGCCCGCGCCTGCAACACGCTGGCGCTGGCCACGATCTGCAGTGCATCGGTCAGCTGGCCGTTGGCGGTCAGCTCCAGGCCGGTGTGGGTCTGCGTGCCTTCCTCGACGAAGGTGTAGCCGACCTCGCTGTTGTCCGGCTTGGCGTATTGGTACGGCTGCGAAATGCGGAATACCGCCGCACCCAGGGTCAGCGCCTCGACCGGCACGTACTTCACGCCCACTTCCAGCTGCCGCGACTGCACCGACGGCAGGAAGGTATCGGCGTTGCTGGTCCAGAACGGCGCTTCCTGGCCCAGTGAAACACCGCGCACGTAGCTGGCATAGGCGTTGAGCTGGTCGGTGGCCTTCCACACCACGGCGGTCTGCGGCAGGAAGCGCGACAGCCGGCTGTGGCGCTGCGGGGTGCCGCGCTTGTCGTAGGCGCGCTCATCGAGGCGCACGAAGCGGCCACCGGCCAGCCACTGCCAGTCGTCACCGAAGCTGATCCGGTCCAGCGCGAAGAACGCGGTCTGGCGGCTGTCCAGGCGACGTGCGGACGGTCCCGGCATCTTCGGCGACGGCTCGAACACCGGCACCGGTGTTTCGTGGATGTTGCTGGTGCCGACGTACTCGTTGACGCTCGGGCGCTTGTCCACGGTGCGGCGGAAGTAGTCGGCGCCGATGGTCAGCTCGTGGCCGATGCTGCCGGTGTCGAAGCGGCCACGCAGTTCGGCGCGCGCCTGCTGGTTGCGGCGGGTATCGTCCGGGCTGCGGTAGTCGTAGATGTCGTAGTCGCCGTTGGGCGCGAAGTAGTTGCCGGGCACGCTGCCATCGGCGCACTGCACGGCGTAGTAGCAGCCGTAGGCGAAGGCGACGTTGTCGTCGATCACCGACCGGCTGTGGCCTACCGACACGCGCGACTGCCAGGCGTCGTTGAAGTCGTAGGTGTGCAGTGCGGTGATGTTGGTGCTGGCGATATCCACCGGGCGCTGCCACGGCTGGTAGCCGAGCAGATGCTCGCGGTCGACGCCGCGCGGCAGGTCACTCGCGCCCAGCAGCTGGTAGCCGGACACCGAACGCTGCGAGCTGGTCTGGTAGTTGGCATCCACTTCCAGCTTGCCGCGTTCGCCGATCAGCCAATCGGCCGCCAGCGAGTAGAAGTTGCGGCGGCCATCGGCGTGCTCGACATAGGAGTTGCTGGAATCCCACGCGGCATTCAGGCGAAGGCCAAAGCGCGGGGTGATCCAGTGGCCGACATCGACGGCGACGTAGCGCGAGCCTTCCGAATCGGTGCCGAGCGTGGCGGTGCGCACCTCGGCCGGACGCTTGCCGATGTAGTTGATGATGCCGCCCGGCGCCATCACGCCTGCGGCCAGGCCGGCTTCGCCCTTGAGGATTTCCACCGACTGCACGTTCTCCAGCGCCAGGCGCTGTTCGCCGGCGATGGACAGGCCGTTGAAGCGGTAGCCGGTGGCGGCGTCCAGCGCGAAGCCGCGGATGGCGATGTTCTGGTAGTAGCCCACCGGCGCATAGGCATCGCCCAGTGAGGCATCGTTGCTGGCCAGCTCGGACAGTGAACGCACCTGGCGGCGGTCGAGGTAATCGCGCTCGAGCACGTTCACCGACGCCGGTGTGTCCTTCCAGGAACCACCGCCGAAGGCGTTCACGCGCGAGGTATCGGCCTTCGGCTTGCCGGCCTGCACACGCACGGCCGCCAGTTCGGTCGGCGAGCGTTCGGCGCCGCTGGCAGCCGCATCGGGGGACGCATCGGCTTCGCTGGCATGCAGCGGCAAGGCGGCGCAGAGGGCGAGGGAGAGCAGGGTGGGGCGCAGGCAGCGGTTCATTCGGTTCGTCTTCGGACAACAAGGGAGACGAAGCGACGGCGCGCAGGTGCACCGGCCCATGATGGGGGTGTGGCTGCGGCTCAAAGCTCCCTACGCCGGTGCAAACCGGATCAGGTTCCAAGGGACTCTCTCAGCCTGGCAGATCCAGGCACCCCCGCTTCAGGTGACCATTTCACTACAAATGGTACGGATTTGCGAGCCGGTGCCCTTCAGGCTGCGGGGTCAGATCCCTTTCCGCAGGAAGGGGATCTGACCCCAACGGTGACCCCGACGGTGCGTCAACCGGGTCATGCCGCGGTGTGCAGCGCCTGCAGCAGTGCCTGCCCCGGCGCGCTGCGGAACCATGCCGGATGCCCCAGCATGAACGGCTGCCAGGCCACGTCCGCATTTGCGGTCGAGCCGGTGATGCCTTCGAAGTACTCCACTTCGGACAGTGCGAAGTCGAAATGGACCATCGGCAGCAGGTCGGCCAGCAGATGCACGCGCGTACCCGACAGCGGCAGCACTTCGCGGTAGCCATCAAGCAACGCCAGCGCAATGTCGATGCGCACTGCATCCATGCCGCGCTCCAGTTCCAGCCACGCCACCGCGTTGCGCTCGATCGCGGTGGCGAGGTCGAACAGCGCGCTGGTGGGCGAGGCCAGGCCGAAATCCAGCACGGTGCTGACCTGGCCGTCGCGCCACAGCAGGTTGGAGACATGCCAGTCGTTGTGCGCCCACAGACGCGGCTCGTCGCGCAGGCGCGCGGCCAGGCCGGCGTGCCACGGCAGCACGTCGCGCTGCAGCTGCGCTTCCCAGGGGATGCGTGCGAGGTAACGGGCCAGACCCGGACGTGCAGTTAGGCCAGCCTTGATTGCTTGGATCGGGTCGTCGGCGCGGATCAGATCGTCGCGCGCGACCAGCAGGTGGGTACTGCGCTGTGGCGCGTGGTAGCTGGCGGAGGCACGGTGCAGCCGCGCTAGCATGCGGCCGGCTTCGCGTGCCTGTGCGACATCGGTCAGCAGCGACCACGACACGGCGTCGCGGTAGACGTCTTCGCCCACGCCGACGGCATGCAGTTCAAAGGTCCATTCGCCGTGTTCGACGGCAGTGCGGCCATCGGTCGCCGCCAGCACCTGCACCACCGGTACGCCCTCTGCGGCGAGATGGGCGATGAAGCGGTGCTCTTCTTCCAGGCAGCCCGCGCTGCGCACGCTGTGGTGGTGGCGCTTGATGAACACCGCGCCATCCACGCCGTCAACGATGGCGGCGGCCGACAGCGGTCGCGGGCTGTGCCAGCGGGGCTGGCTGTGCTCGCCCAGCTGCAGGTAACGCGCGCTCAGCCACGCGATGTCCGCGGCGCTGATGGGTGGCCAGTCGGCAGCGACCTCGTCGTTGTTGAGGCCCTGCACGCGGTGGGAGGAAGACGTCATGCCGCAGCCCGAGTGGGAAAAGTCACATCCAAGGCTGCGCATTCAACGCCATGACCGCGGCCAACGCAAACGGGCGGGTCATCGACCCGCCCGTCCCTGCATCAGCATGGGTGATGCCGACGCGCTTACCAGCCGCGATGGCGACCGCGGTCGTTGTAGTAGCGGTTGTTGTAGTAGCGCTCGCGCTGCCAGCGGCGATCGTCACCACGGTCGTAGTAGCCGCTGCGGTAATAGCCACGATCGTAGCGCCGGTCGTAGCGCCGGTCGTAGCGGTTGTCGTAGTAGCGATTGTCGTAATAGCGACGGTCGCGGCGGTCGGAGGTGGTCAGGTTGCCGATCGCGCCGCCGGCCACGGCACCACCGACGGTGGCCGCAGGATCGCCGTTGGAGAGCAGATTGCCGGCCACGCCACCGACCACGGCGCCGACCAGGGTGCGCTTGTCCTTCCTCGACATCGCGCTGGCATCGCTGACCACGGCGACACCGGCAACCAGTGCCAGGGCCATCGCCAGACCACGGAAGCTGAGTGTGGAAGTACTGAGCATGTTCGTTCTCCTGTGAGGTGCATGCCACGCTGGGCAGGGAGGGCGCGGGCGCCCCGGCTGCCGTGGAGACCACGCTGACGTTCCAACATTGCCGGAACATTGCCTGGCCCACCGTGCGGCTTGCGCATTCATCTAGCGGCAGGTGGCATGAAGCAAGGCTGAAAGCGGCCGCGGCCGCTCAGCTGGCAGAAAGGGAAAGGGCCGCGCATGGCGCGGCCCCTCCCCGGTCTGCAAGGCGCTGCGGGCTCAGACCCCCATGGCCTTCTGTGCCTGCCGGGCCTGCTCCTGCTGGGCGTCCTGCTGCTGGTGCAGCACGTTCGGCGCGCCCTGCACGGCACCGCTGCTGAGCGCGATGCTCTGCTCGCTGGCGGCGCGGGTCTCCACCGCGACACGGCTGGCCGCCGGGTCACCGATCGTGCCCTGCACGGCAAACAGGCGTTCACCGTTCGGGCTGGGCACCACCGAGTCGATGCGCTGCAGGCCGGCGGCGTGGGCTTCCCTGGTCAATGCCGCTGCGGTGCTTTCCAGCGCGTGGCGATCCTTGAAGGTGCCTGCCGGCATCAGCTCCAGCCCCTTGCTGGCCTGGATGAACAATGGATTGCGCGGGTGCCGCTCGTCGTTCAGCAGCGGGCGCTCGCGAGCGTCCCTGATCGCCTCCAGGGTCTTCGCGCCGACGACGCCGTCAGCGACCAGCCCGTTGTCCTTCTGCAGCTGGCGTACCGCCGCGTCGGTGTTGCGGCCGAAGCGACCGTCTTCGACCAGCGGCTTGCCATCGGCACCGACATAGCCCAGGTGGCCCAGCTGTTCCTGCACCGTGCGCACGCCGTCGCTGTGCGCGCCCTGCTTGTACAGTTCGGCCTGCGGCGTGGCAGCGGCCTTGTGCTCGGCCGCCGGCTTGCCCTGGGTCTGCTCGTGCGACTGGGTGCGGTTTTCCAGCAGGTCGCGCGCCTTGGACAGCGGGTCGGTAGCGTACAGCTTCCAGTTCGGGTGGTCCTTCACCTGCTTGAGGTAGTCCTCGATGGGCATGGTGTGCACGCCCTTGCTGCCGGTGGACTGGCTGATCAGCAGCTTGTCGGTGTTGGGGTCGCGCACCACCATCACGATGTGGTCGATGCCGTTCCAATGCTCGTGGCGGGTCCTGGCCGTATCCAGGCCGATGATCATGCCTTCCTTCAGCGCATCGGGCTTCAGGATCGCGTCGCGGTCCAGCAGCACGCCGGACTGGTCGAACGCCTTGCGCACGATGCCGCCGGAACCCAGGTTGCCCAGGTCGATGCGATCGGCCTTGCTGAAGACCGCATGCCCGGCCTTCTGGTTGATCTCGTCCATGGTCCGGTTCTGCAGCGTGCCGACCCAGCCGGAACAGTCGATGTAACCCTGCTCCACGTTCTTGCCGGTCTTGCCCGGTACGTACAGCGCGTGACCCGGAATGTTGATGGCGTACTTCACGTGGTCGTACTTCACGCCGGCCTCGTAGGCGGCCTGCAGTTCGATGCCCGGCTTCGGCGCGGCAGCGGCCGAAGCGGTCGCCGCCAGCGCGGCTGCACCGGCCGCCACGGCGGCGCTAGCCTGCACCGGCGCTGCCGGGGTCTGGCCCTGGCCCTGCGCCACCGCCTGCGGTTCGATGTTCTTTTCCGGAATGCTGATCGCCGCGTACTTGTGGATGTAGTAGCTGGAGAACGTCCGCGCCAGGTCGCCATCGTTCATGCCGCGCATCTCGGCCAGGGTGTGGCCGGTCAGCGCCTTCGCGTCGGAACCGATCTGGTTCAGCACGTTGCGGCGCATGTTGATCTCTTCGCCGTGGCCGTTGCGGACCACGCCGAAGGTGCCGGTGGCAATCGCGGTCTGCACCGAGCCATAGCCGGCGCTGCCCTGCTGGTGGGCCAGGTACAGGTCCAGGCCGGTCGGCGTACTGCCTCCGGACAGGTACGGGTGGCCGGTGCGCTCGTTGCGGCGTGCCATCGAGTCCAGGTTGTCCTGGTACATCTGTGCGGCCGCTTCGGTGTTGCGGGTCGGGTCGAACTCGTGGCCGGTCAGGTGATACTGGCGCGCGGAGCCGGGCACGAACTGGAACAGGCCCTTGGCGCCGGACGAGGTGTTGTGGGCGCGCTCGTTGAAGGTGCCGCCGGTCTCGATGTGCGCGAAGCGCATGAAGTCATCGACGGGAATGCCCTTGTGCCGGGCGACCTGCTCGACGATGTCCAGGACTTCCTTTCTGCTGTAGTCATGCTGTGCCATGACGTCTTCCTCGGGGTTGATGGAGCGGCGCGTGCCGCGAATCGCCAACCGGACTCATCCATGAGTCAAGAACATGTCGGTCAACAGGTAACCCGCACGTGCGGGTGGCAATCAAGGCGCGACGTACTGCTGGGTCGCGCTGTCGAAGGTGTAGTGCACGGCGTCGCCGGCAGCCAGCGCACGGGTCTTGCCCGGGGCGTCGATGGTGGTGCCCTTGAAGGTCACGGTCAGTCGCGGCAGGCCATTGCCGTCGGCAGCGAACGCCAGTTCGCCATCGCTGTCGGTGCAGGGCATCACGTTGCCTTCGTCGCAGGCGGCGCTGTTGTCCTCGCCCGTACGCACCGAGCCGACATAGCGCCAGACCTTGCTGTCCACGTCGTCTTCGCTGCGCTTGGGGTTGAACAGCAGCAGTGCATAGCCGGTGCTGCTGATGCCGCGGTCGAAGCTGCTGGTCGGCACCGCCAGCAGCAGGCGACCGTCGGCGGTGCGATGTTCAAGCGGCTTGCGCCGGGTATCGACATCGTCGGCCTTGTCATAGGCGCCCAGTGCGCCGATGGTCCATTCCTGGCCACGGAACTTCCAGGGCTTGTTCGCGTCGCTGCCGGCCAGCACGAAGGTGGCCTCGGCGAGGTTGGCGCGGTCATCCGGGCCGGCCGGCGACTGCTCGCCCGGCTTGCCGTAGTGCTCGCGGGTATCCCAGGAGAAACCCGTGTAATACGTGGTGCCATCGAGGGTGAAGGTGTGGCCGAACCAGAAGGTCGCCACGCTGCCGTTCTGGACCTCGTAGGAGGTCGCGCCATCACCGTCCACCTGGTAGGTGAAATACATCACGGTCGGCGCGTCGGGCGGGGTGACGGCGGTGTCGGGAGAGGTGTTCTGCATCGGGGCAACATCCTGTCGGGGCGCATCGGCAGCCTGCACGGGGGCGCCAGGCTGGGAGGACGAGGGGGCCGGATCGGCGGCGCTGCAGGCCGCAGCGGAAAGAGAGACGAGCAGGCACGCCGCGAATGCGCGCAGGGGCCGCAACGGCAGGGTCCAACATGGCTCGGGGGGGTGATGCATGCGCCTCTCCATGGTCAGCGTTGCCGGGCCAGACGGCCGGCAGGAAACCGCACCCCATCCACCTGGGACGGGAGCGAGGACATGAGCCGGTCGATTCCTTCGACCTCGCATTGAAAACCCATGCCGGGTCATCTTGGCACAGAACGGCGGCCGGTCAAAGAGGGCGGTGACAGATGCCCTTACAGTGTGATCTGGTTCTCAGATCTTGCCGTCGCGCAGGTAGTCGAACAATTCGGCGTCGCCCTTCAGGCCCAGTTTGAGCATGGCGTCGCCTTTCTGCCGGCTGATGGTGCTGACGCTCTTGTGCAGCTGCAGCGAGATCTCCTTCACCGTCATGCCGGTGCCGAGCAGCCGCAGCACTTCCACCTCGCGTGGCGACAACGGCTTGCCGTCGCCCTCGCGCATGCGCCAGCTGCCCGCAGCCTCGACCCGCTCACGCAGGCTCCGGCTGATGTAGGGCTGGCCCCGATAGACCGCCTGGATGGCCTGCGGCAGTTCGTCCATCGACGAGCTCTTGTCGACCAGGCCGAGCACGCCGCTGTCGAGCACCATGCGCAGGATCGCCAGGTTGTTGGAGACGCTGAGCATCAGCACCGGCAGGTCGGGGAAGCGGCGGCGGATCATGCCGATCATGGCGAAGCCGTCGGCCTGTGGGCTGCCCGGCATGGAATAGTCGGTCACCAGCAGGTCGCAGGGTTGGCTGCCGAGCAGGGCCATCAGCGCCTGCGCGCTGTCAGCCTCGCCGACCACGCGGCCGACCCCGCTCGATTCGATGACGGCGCGGGTACCGATACGGACCACGGGGTGGTCGTCTGCGATGATGATGCGCAAGCTCATGCTCTAGTATGGCCACCGGGCAAGCCGGACCGCGACCATCGCGGCCCTGTCAGGATTCTAGGAGATCGACGCCGATGCGTAGCTGGGCTGTTCGCGGGCTGGTCCTGCTGCTGGCCGTGCTGGTGCTGCCCGTGGCGCTGGCACAGGCGGTGCCTGGGCTGTTGCCGCTCAGCCCCCTGCAGCGCGAGTACCTCGCCGCCCATCCAAGCATCGTCGTGGGCCAGTATGACAGCGGCTGGCCACCGTTCGAGTCCCTCCGTGATGGCCAGCAGGTTGGCCTGGGGCCGGATTATCTGTCGCTTCTTGCCCGTCAGTTGGGCGTGAAGGTTGAGGCCCGGCGTTATACCGACTGGACTTCCGTACTGGATGCGGCATGTCGTGGCGAGATCGACGTGGTGATGAATGTCGGTCTCAGCGCCGACCGCACCCGCTGCATGGTCTACACCGCTGCCTATGGCGAGGCGCCGTTGGCGCTGGTGGGGAGACCAGGCGATCTGCGTGCTTCGAACATGCCCGACCTGGACGGATTGCGGGTGGTCATCGAGCAGGATTTCCTGACCGGCCCGCAGGTGCGGGCACGTTTCCCACGTGCGGTGCAGCTTGTCGCAAACAGCTCGTTGGCTGCGCTGCAGATGGTCAGAGACGACAAAGCCGATGTCTACATAGGCAATGCCTACGTTGCCACCGAACTGATCGCACGCGAGCGCCTGCAGGGTGTCGTGCTGCTGCGTCCGAGCGACCTGCCCCCCGAACGGCTGCACTTCGGCGTGCCCAACAGCAAGCAACCGCTGGCCGAAGCGCTGGACCTGGCGCTGGCCGCGACCAGCGAGGCCCAGCGCGATGTACTGGTACAACGCTGGCTGCCCCCGCCGCAGTGGTCGGCATCGGCACAGCTGGCGCTGAGCCAGGCCGAGAAGCGGGTTCTGGAACAGCCGTTGAAGATCGGCTTCGCGCCGAACGCCGCCCCACTGTCGTTCGCCGACGAGGATGGCAAGCCCAGCGGCCTGGCCAGCGAGTACCTGGAACGGCTGATGCAGGCCGGTGCCAACCTGCAGGCACAGAACAGCCATGACTGGTACGAGGTGCGCGAGAAGGCGCGCCGCGGCGAACTGCAGGCGGTGATGGGCATTCCGGTCGATTCGCGCTACCTGGGCCCGGACTGGGTGTTCAGCCAACCCTTCATCAGCGTGCCGAACGTGATCGTCAGCCGCCACGACAGCCCGGCCCTGCTGGGCCTGTCCGACCTCCAGGACAGGCGTGTGCTGCTGTCCGATCCAGAGCGCGTACGTGGCTATGTGCTGCAGCAGGCGCCGCAGGCCAGGATCGTCGCCGCGCGCAGCGCCGAACAGGCCATGCAACGCCTGATCGATGGCGAGGCCGACGCCTACGTGGGTAATCTGGCCCTGGTCGACCACCTGCTGCGCACGCGTTTCCCGGGTCGCCTGCAGGTTGCCGCGCCCGCGGGTTTCAACGACCAGCTGGCACTGGCCGTGGAACGCCGGCATGCGGCTCTCGCCACGACCTTCGATCGCCTGCTGCTGCAGATGACCCCACGCGAGCGCGAAGCGCTGCGCGGCGACTGGCTGGCGGTGGAGTACCGCAACGGCATCGACTGGCGAAGCACGCTGCGCTGGGGTGTACCGCTGCTGCTGGTGCTGCTGACCGCGCTGCTGGTGCATGGCATCGGCTACTGGCGCCTGCGCCGTGAGGTGGCCGGGCGCCGCCAGCTGGAGCAGCGCCTGGCCGAAGTGACCGACAACCTGCCTGCCGTGGTCTACCAGGCCCGTCGCGAGGTTGATGGCACGCTCAGCTTCCCGTTCATTGCCGGCGACCTGCAGGCGCTGTTCGGGATCACCCGGCAGCAGGCTGAGCAGGACGCCAGGACGTTGCTGGAACGCGTCGAAGAGGAGGATCGCGCGGGCATCCTGCAGGCGGTCGAACAGGCCGCGCACCAGTTCGCACCGCTCATGCTGGAGTTCCGCCTGCGTGGCAATGGAGCAGGCCCGCGCTGGGTGCGCACCCAGGCGCAACCCTATGCCGCCGAAGCCGGTGTGGTGACCTGGAGTGGCTACTGGGTGGATGCCAGCGAGGCCCGTGCACAGGCGGATGCCCTGACCGCTGCCAAGGCCGAGGCCGAGCAGGCGGCCGAGGCGAAATCCCGCTTCCTGGCCACCATGAGCCATGAGATCCGCACGCCGATGAGTGGCGTGCTGGGCATGCTGGAAGTGCTGGCGCACTCACCGCTGGATGCAGAGCAGAAACGCATCCTTGGCGTGATCGAGGATTCGGCGCAGATGCTCCGGCAGATCCTTGACGACATCCTTGACTACTCGCGGCTGGAGGCCAACGCACTGCGGCTGGAGCCGGTACCTCAGCCGCTGCGGCCGTTGCTGGAAAGCGTGTGCCGCCTGCTCTCCGCACAGGCCAGCGCGCGCGGCCTGGCGCTGCAGGTACAGATCGATCCGCAATTGGCACCGGCCCATGAAGTGGATGGTGTCCGTCTGCGCCAGATCGTGTTCAATCTTCTCAGCAACGCCATCAAGTTCACCCCGCGCGGCGAAGTGCGGCTGCAGGTGGAAGTGATGGGCCCGACCTCCGAAGATGGCCGCCAACCGCTTCGCCTGAGCGTCACCGACACCGGCATGGGCATCGCGCCCGAACAGCTGCAGCACCTGTTCGCGCCGTTCACCCAGGCCGGCGCCTACATCCAGCGTGACCACGGTGGTACCGGCCTCGGCCTGAGCATCTGCCATCGGCTGGTGCAGATGATGGAGGGCGAGCTGGAGCTGCACAGTACGCTCGGCGAGGGTACCTGCGCCGAGGTACGGCTGTCGCTGGTGGAAGCGGGCATTGCCGATGCTGAAGCGCTGGCTGCCGAACAGGAACAGGCTGCCCTGCTGCCGCCGGCACTGCGCCAGGCACGCGTTCTGGTGATCGAGGATCATCCCACCAACCAGGCGATGATGGCCTGGCGGCTGCAGCAGCTGGGCGTGCCACACGTGCTGGTCGGTGATGGCCAGCAAGGGCTGGATCGCCTGGCATCGGAGCACTTCGATCTGGTCATTACCGATTGCCGGATGCCGGTGCTGGATGGGTTCGCCTTCACCCGGCTTCTACGTGAGCGCGAGGGACGCACCGGGCAACCCCGGCTGGCCGTGCTGGCGCTGACCGCCAGCGTGCTGGACGACGATGCGCGTCGTTGCCGTGAAGCCGGGATGGATGAGGTGCTGGCCAAGCCATTGTCATTGGCAACATTGCGTGCGGCACTGTTGCGCTGGTTGCCGCAGGCGCAGGGGCAACGGTTCGAGGAGCCGGTGCTGGAGTCCGCCACCGACGGCGTGATGCTGCCTGACCTGGCCACGCTGCGACAGCGTTTCGGTTCACAGGCCGTGGCCGAGCAGTTGCGCGACAGCCTGCTGCAGGCCAGTGAAGGTGACCTGGCCGCTGTGCAGCGCGCGCTGGAGGCCGGCGACCGTGAGGCTGCCGCGCTGCACCTGCATCGTCAGGCGGGCGGATTGGGTGCGGTGGGGGCGACGGCACTGGCCGGGCAGGCCAATGCACTGGTCGAGCGCCTGCAGGATGCGGCCGAGACCGATCCGGTGCCGTTGTTCGCCGCGGTGGCGGCATTCGTGGCGCGGCTGCAACAGCAGCTGCAGCGCCTGGCTCATTGAGCCGACTGCTGCTGCAGGTAGGCGATCACCAGCGCACGGCGTTCGGCGCTGGGGAAGGCGTTGTACATGCGTGTGCCCGGTACAACATGGGTGGGTGACTGCAGGAACGCATCCAGGGTCTGTGCGGACCAGGTGATGTCGGCGCGGCGCATGCCGTCGGAATAGCCGTAGTCGGGCAGGCTGCCGGCGCGACGGCCGATCACGCCGTGCAGGTTCGGGCCGAAGCGGTGGATGCCGCCAGGCTGCACGGTGTGGCAGCCGGCACACAACTCGAACGCGCGTTGCATGGCCTGCTGGTGCGCCTGTTCCGGCGTGGCGGGCGCTGCAGGCGGGCGCTGGCAGGCCGTGGCGACCAGGGCCACGGCAACAGCGATGAGCGGGAGTGACGCACGCATGGGCGGGCAGGATAGCGGTGCGCGGCAAGCGATGGGCTGCGACGCTCGGTCGCAGCCCGTGGCGATCACATGCCCGAGTAGTTCGGGCCGCCGCCGCCCTGCGGGGTCACCCACACGATGTTCTGGGTGGGGTCCTTGATGTCGCAGGTCTTGCAGTGCACGCAGTTCTGCGCGTTGATCTGCAATCGCGCGTTGTCCGCCTCGCCGACGAACTCGTATACACCGGCCGGGCAGTAGCGGGCTTCCGGGCCGGCGTACTCGGCCAGGTTCACCTTCACCGGAATGCTCGGATCCTTCAGCGTCAGGTGGCTGGGCTGGTTTTCGTCGTGGTTGGTGCTGCTCAGGAACACCGAACTGAGGCGATCGAAGGTCAGCACGCCATCGGGCTTGGGGTAGGCGATGCGGGTGTGCTTGGACGCCGGTTCCAGGCAGACGTGGTCCGGCTGGGTGCGGTGCAGGGTCCACGGCGGGTTGCGCACGCCCAGCTTGGGCAGCAGCCACTGCTCCACGCCGGTCATCAGGGTGGCCACGGTCTGGCCCTTCTTGAACCACTGCTTGAAGTTCTTGGCCTGCTGCAGTTCGGTGAACAGCCAGCTGGCTTCGAAGGCCTTCGGGTAGGCGCTCAGTTCATCGTGCTGGCGGTCAGCAGCCAGCGCGTCGAACGCGGCGTCGGCGCACAGCATGCCGGTCTTGATCGCCGCATGGCTGCCCTTGATGCGGCTGGCGTTGAGGTAGCCGGCCTCGCAGCCGACCAGTGCGCCACCCGGGAACACGGTTTTTGGCAGCGACAGCAGGCCACCGGCGGTGATCGCGCGTGCGCCGTAGCCGATGCGGGTGCCGCCTTCCAGGTGCTTGCGGATGTCCGGATGCGTCTTGAAGCGCTGGAATTCCTCGAACGGGCTCAGCCACGGATTCTTGTAGTCCAGGCCGACCACGTAGCCGATGGCGACCTTGCCGCCGTCGGCGTGGTACAGGAACGCGCCGCCGTAGGTGTCGCTGTCCAACGGCCAGCCGGCGGCGTGCACCACCAGGCCCGGCTCATGCTTGGCCGGGTCGATCTGCCACAGTTCCTTGATGCCGATGCCGTAGGCCTGCGGGTCCTTGCCTTCGTCCAGCTTGTAGCGGGCGATCAGCTGGCGGCCCAGGTGGCCGCGCGCGCCTTCGGCGAAGATCGTGTACTTGGCCTGCAGCGCCATGCCGCGCTCGAAGGCCGGGCCGATGCTGCCGTCCTTCTCGATGCCCATGTCGCCGGTGGCCACGCCGATCACTTCGCCGTTGTCGCCGTACAGCACCTCGGCGGCGGCGAAGCCTGGGAAGATCGCAACCTCCAGCGCCTCGGCCTGCTGCGCCAGCCAGCGCGTCACTTCGCCCAGGCTGATGATGTAGTTGCCTTCGTTGTGGAAGCACTCCGGCAGCAGCGCGTTGGGCGTGCTGCGTGCGCCGGTTTCGCTGAGGAACAGGAATTCGTCGCGGGTGACCTTCTGCTTCAGCGGTGCGCCGCGCTCGGCCCAGTCCGGGAACAGTTCGGTCAGCGCGCGCGGGTCCATCACCGCACCGGACAGCACGTGAGCGCCCGGCTCGGACCCCTTCTCCAGCACGCACACCGACAATTCGCGGCCGGCTTCGATCGCGCGCTGGCGCAGGCGGATCGCGGTGGCCAGGCCGGCGGGGCCGGCGCCGACGATCACCACGTCGAATTCCATTACTTCACGCGGGGGCAGGGCGTTGGCTTCAGCGCTCATCGATTGCATGACTCGTGGGTAGGGCCGGCATCGGGGCCACCGGCGGTGCCTGGGAATCGCGCGTGCGGCCACGGGCGAAACGGTTGTTTGAATGTGTCAGGGTACCGGGACGCGCGTGATCGAGCTAGATCAGCGATGTTCACACCACGATTGCTGCAATGCAGCGTAGGGCCGCAGCTCTGGTGGGTGCCGACCTTGGTCGGCACGCTCTGCCCGGATGACCGACAATGGCCGGGTCCTGACTGCGTGTGAGTGCCATGGCTTTGCATCCGTACGATCTGTTCGATGTCCGTTCCCTGCTCAACGAGGAAGAGCGCGCCGTACAGGAGAGCGTGGCCCGCTTCACCAACGAACGCGTGCTGCCGATCATCGGCGATGCGTTCGACCAGGCCCGTTTCCCCGACGAACTGGTGCCGGAGATCGCGTCACTGGGCCTGCTCGGTGCGACCCTGCCGGCCGAGTACGGCGGCGGTGGCCTCGGCGCGGTCAGCTACGGCCTGATCTGCCAGGAGCTTGAGCGCGGCGATTCCGGCCTGCGCAGTTTCGTCTCGGTGCAGAGCTCGCTGTGCATGTACCCGATCTACGCCTATGGCAGCGAGGAACAGCGCCAGCAGTGGCTGCCGGCGATGGCGCGCGGCGAGCTGATCGGCTGCTTCGGCCTGACCGAGGCGCATGGCGGTTCCGATCCGGCCAGCATGAAGACCCGCGCGGTGCGCGATGGCAGTGACTGGCGCATCAGCGGCAGCAAGATGTGGATCACCAGCGGCCCGGTGGCCGACCTGGCCATCGTCTGGGCGCAGACCGAGGACGGCATCCAGGGCTTCGTGCTGGAAAAGGGCATGGCCGGTTTCACCACGCAGGAGATCAAGCACAAGATGAGCCTGCGCGCGTCGCTGACTGGCGCCCTGTTCTTCGACGACGTGCGCGTGCCCGACAGCCACCGCCTGCCCAACGTAAAGGGCCTGAAGGGTCCGCTGGGCTGCCTGACCCAGGCCCGCTACGGCATCAGCTGGGGGCCGATCGGTGCGGCCATTGCCTGCCTGGATGAAGCGCTGGGCTATGCCAAGGAGCGCGTGCTGTTCGGTCGCCCGCTGGCGGCCACGCAGAGCGCGCAGATCAAGCTGGCCGAGATGGCCCGCCGCATCACCACCGCGCAGCTGCTGGCCCTGCAGCTGGGCCGCCTGAAGGAAGCCGGCCAGCTGCAACCGCAGCAGGTCAGCCTGGCCAAGTGGAACAACTGCCGCATGGCCATCGACATCGCCCGCGAGTGCCGCGACCTGCTGGGCGGCGCCGGCATCACCACCGAACACGTGGCGATCCGGCATGCGCTGAACCTGGAATCGGTGATCACCTATGAAGGTACCGAAACCGTGCACCAGCTGGTGATCGGGCGCGAACTGACCGGCATCAACGCGTTCTGAAACCTGGTTCCGGTGGGTGCCAACCTTGGTTGGCACTGCGGCCGCACGCCAAAGGCATCCACGCATGGCGTGGATCTATCGGGTGGGTGATCCGATCTGCCTTTGGTGGGTGCCAACCTTGGCTGGCACATTCCTTCGGCGCGCAACCGGGCATCGGTGCGGACCAAGGTCCGCACCCACCAGAAGCGATCCACAGCCACCAGAAGTTCTCAGCAGTCCCCTGAACCTGCCTTTGGTGGGTGCCAACGTTGGTTGGCACATTTCTTCAGCGCGCGGCCAAACATCTGTGCGGACCAAGGTCCGCACCCACCACATGCGGTCTGCGGCGCTACGCGCCGCCGGCAAACTCGTGCTGCCGCCAGGCCTCGTACATCACCACGGCCACGGTGTTGGACAGATTGAGACTGCGGTTGTCCGGCCGCATCGGCAGGCGCAGGCGGCGGCCATCGGGCAGCGCATCGAGCACGTCCTGCGGCAGGCCACGGCTTTCCGGGCCGAACAGGAACGCATCACCGTCTTCGAACGCCACGCTGTCATAGCGGACGCTGGCACGCGTACTCAGGGCGAACAACCGCTTCGGTGCGATCCGCGCCAGCGCGGTGTCCAGGTCGGGGTGCACCTGCAGGCGCGAATACTCGTGGTAGTCCAGGCCGGCGCGCTTGAGCTGCTTGTCTTCCAGTGCGAAGCCGAGCGGCTCGACCAGGTGCAGCTGCGCGCCGGTGTTGGCGCAGAGCCGGATCACGTTGCCCGTGTTGGGCGGGATTTCCGGTTGGAACAGGATCACGTGGAACTGGGGCGCGGCATTCATCGGCGCAGTGTACCTGCGACGGCCTCCGCCTTTACGGCGCACGCCCTGCGCGAGGCAGGGCGGCACCGCTTACGGGCGCAGCAGGACCTGGGCGGTTTCGGTGGCCAGGGCCTGCAGGTCGGCAGCGCTCGGACGCACCTGCAGGGCCGGCAGGTTGACGATCACCTGGTTGGCGACGCTGGTGGCGGCTGCAGCCAGGGTGGCGGCGTAGCGCTGGGCTTCCAGTTCGGCGGCCAGGGCGACGCGCTGTTCCAGGCTCGGGCGTACTTCCACCGAGGCCAGGGTGGTGATCGGCATCGCGGCGGCGACCGGGGCGGCGACGTAGCCGCTGCGCTCGGCCAGCTGGTCGGCGCTCGGGCGCACTTCCACGGTGGCCAGGGTCGGGATGCCGCTGGCCTGTTCCCAAGCCTGCTGGGCCAGCTGGTCGGCGGCCGGGCGGACCTGCACGGTGGACAGGGTCTTGATGGATTCGGAGGCCTGCACCGACGAAACAACCGCGGTGCCGGCGATCAGGGCGATGGCGATGGCAATGGTCTTGGCGTTCATGACGGGGCCTGTTTAGTGTTGGTGATCAGTGGTGTGGTAGTAAGGTAGTACACCGATTCTGGGCTTGCAAGGAAAATTTTCGATTTCCTGCATTTGTTCAGTCTTCAGTCAGCTTTCGTCTGAAGCCCTTCCTGGCGCAGGAAGTACCAAGCAATCCCCGTGCCAACTTTTAGTCGTTGATTTACAAGGGTTTTGTTTGGATCGAAAAGTGTCCGGTGGGCGGACACCTGTCCATTCGATGCGCCGCGGACACTGTCCGGACGCCTTCAGCTGGCGCATGTGACGGTTCAGGAGCCTCGATTGGCCCAGGCCGAATGGCCATCAGGGCAAACACCCCCAGTGACTGGCGACCGATTCCTGCCATTGCGTGCGCACGCTAGGATCGGGATTCACCTATGTGACCAAGGATCCGGATATGTCTCTCGCCCTTCGCCCGCGCGCTGCACTGCTGGCTGTCGCCCTCAGCACCGCCCTGGGCACGCTCGTGCCTTCCCATGCGTTGGCGGCAAAGCCGGCCGTACCGGCCAAGGTCGATATCCCGTATGAGCAGTTCACCCTCCCCAACGGCCTGCGCGTGATCGTGCATACCGATCGCAAGGCGCCGATCGTCGCGGTCAATGTCTGGTACCACGTCGGCAGCAAGGACGAACCGGCCGGCCGCACCGGCTTCGCGCACCTGTTCGAGCACCTGATGTTCCAGGGCAGCGAAAACCACAGCGGCGAATTCTTCGAGCCGTTCAAGCAGGTGGGTGCCACCAACCAGAACGGCACCACCAATACCGACCGCACCAACTACTTCGAGAACGTGCCGACCACCGCGCTGGACATGGCGCTGTGGATGGAGTCGGACCGCATGGGCCATCTGGTCGGCGCGATCGACCAGGCGGCGCTGGACGAGCAGCGCGGCGTGGTGCAGAACGAGAAGCGCCAGGGCGAAAACCAGCCCTACGGCCAGGCCTGGGACCAGCTCAACAAGGCGATGTACCCGGTGGGCCATCCGTACCACCACGGCGTGATCGGTTCGATGAACGATCTGAACGCCGCGTCGCTGGATGACGTGAAGACCTGGTTCCGCACCTGGTACGGTCCGAACAACGCGGTGCTGGTGCTGGCCGGCGACATCGACCTGGCCACAGCCAAGGAAAAGGTCGGCAAGTACTTCGGCAGCATCCCGGCCGGCCCGACCATGGCGCAGCCGGCCGTGAACGTGGCCAAGCGCAGCGCCGACACCCGCGAGACGATGACCGACAAGGTGCCGCAGGCACGCATCTACCGCGCCTGGAACGTGCCGCAGGTCGGCACCACCGAGGTCGATCAGCTGCAGCTGTTCGCGCAGGTGCTGGGCGGTGCCAAGTCTTCGCGCCTGAGCCAGCGCCTGCAGCACCAGGACAAGCTGGTGGACAGCATCGCGTCGGGCCTGTCGACCTCGCAGCTGGGTTCGAACTTCGTGATCATGGCGACGGTCAAGCAGGGCCAGGACCCGGCCAAGGTCGAGAAGATCATCGACGAGGAACTGGACCGCCTGATCAAGCAGGGCCCGACCGCGGCCGAGCTGGAGCGCGCCAAGACCGGTGCCCGCGCCGGTTTCATCCGCGGCATCGAGCGCATTGGTGGCTTCGGCGGCAAGGCCGACGCACTGGCCGAGTGCGCGGTGTTCACCGGCGACCCGGGCTGCTTCCGCACCTCGCTGGCCAACATCGAGAAGGCCAGTGCCGCTGATCTGAGCCGTCTGGGCGCGCAGTGGCTGGACAAGGGCAGCCACACCCTTGTGATTGCACCGGGTGAGCGCGTGGCGCTGAAGGAAGACCCGAGCCAGGCGCCGAAACCGTTCAACGTGCCGGCGGTGGATCCGAAGTACAGCACCCTGCCGGAGCAGGTCGACCGCAAGGCCGGCGTGCCGCAGACCCGCGAGTTCCCGCAGCTGAAGTTCCCGGCGCTGCAGCGCGCCACGCTGAAGAACGGCACCCAGGTGATCCTGGCCGAGCGCCATGAGATTCCGGTGGTGCAGTTCAGCTACCAGTTCCCGGGTGGCTTCAGTGCCGACCAGGGCCGCAAGCCGGGCACCGCCAACTTCACCATGAGCCTGATGACCGAGGGTGCGGGCAAGCTCGGTTCGTTGGCCTTTGCCGATGCCGCCGACGCGCTGGGCGCGAGCCTGGACGCCTCGGCCGGCCTGGATTCGATGAGCGTGGACCTGTCGGCGCTGAAGGAAAACCTGGCGCCGTCGCTGGCGCTGTACCGCGACCTGCTGCGCGAGCCGCGCTTCGAACAGGGCGAGATCGACCGGGTCAAGGCGAGCTGGATCGCCGGCATCCAGCAGGAGAAGGTCAACCCGGGTGCGGTGGCGATGCGCGTGCTGCCGCCGCTGCTGTACGGCAAGGGCCACCCGTATGCCATTCCGTTCACCGGCAGCGGTGACGAAGCGGCGATCAACGGCCTGACCCGCGAAGACCTGGTCGACTTCCACCGCGACTGGCTGCGCCCGCAGAACGGAACCCTGATCGTGGTCGGTGACACCACCCTGGCCGAGATCGTGCCGCTGCTGGACAAGCAGCTGGGCGACTGGAAGGCTGCGGGCGACGCCCCGCAGGTGAAGGCCGCCACCGACGTGGCATTGCCGAAGGGCCCGCGCGTGTTCCTGATCGACCAGCCGGGTGCGGTGCAGGCCAACCTGTTCGCCGGCCAGGTGGTGGCGCCGTCCAGCGCCGCCAGTTCGACCCGCTTCGATATCGCCAACGGCGTGATCGGCGGCGACTTCACCTCGCGCCTGAACATGAACCTGCGTGAGGACAAGCACTGGTCGTACGGTGCGCGCAGCAGCGCGATCAACTCGGTGGGCCAGCGCCCGTGGATGGCCAGCGCGCCGGTGCAGATCGACAAGACCGGCCCGGCGATGGCGGAAATGCGCAAGGAAATCGCCGCGTTCGCCGATGGCAGCAAGCCGGCCACCGCCGCCGAGGTCAACCGCATCCGCAACATCCAGACCCTCAGCCTACCCGGTGCCTACGAGACCGCCAGCGCGGTCGCCTCGACCATCGGTTCGATCGTGCAGTTCAAGCGTCCGGACGACTACGTGCTGCGCCGCAAGGCCGAGATCGAGGCGATGACCCCGGCGCAGGTGCAGCAGGCCGCCGCCGAGATCAAGCCACAGGCGCTGACCTGGGTGGTGGTGGGTGACCTCAAGCAGACCGAAGCGGCCGTGCGCGCGCTGAACCTGGGCGAGGTGACCGTGATCGATGCCGAAGGCAACCCGGTCAAGAAATAAGGGATGTGCCTGCCCGCCACGGCGGGCAGGCCTACCGTGGTAGCGCCGGGCCATGCCCGGCGGCTTTCCGGCGGCCAGCCATGCCGCGTTCTGCGCTCGCCGGGCATGGCCCGGCGCTACCGGGACCCCATCCCGGCTACCCCCGATTCAGGCTGTTCAGGCAGAATCCCCCCATACCCTTCCAGGATCTGCCCATGCGCGTTCTGCTGCTTTCCTCCCTGCTGCTCACCGTCACCGCCTGTACCTGGGTGCCGATCGAACCGGCCGGCAAGGCGACCCGCGTGCTGCCGGCAGGTCCGGTTCCGGCCGGCTGCATCGCCAAGGGCGAGGTGGTGGTGACCGTGAAGAGCAAGGTCGGCTTCTACAACCGCAACCCGCTGCGCGTGCAGGAAGAGCTGGAAACCCTGGCCCGCAACGAGGCTCCGAGTGCCGGCGCCAATGCCGTGCAGGCCGCCGCGGCCCCCGCCGATGGCAGCCAGCGCTTCGCCGCGTTCCAGTGCCCGCCGCGCTGAACGCTTCACCATACGGCCAAGGCTGAATTCGTAAAGATGCGGTGAAGGCCCCGGGGGTTATAGAATAGCGCCCCCTTTTGCCTGAGCCTTGGCGCTAACCTCGATGCTCTTCAAGAATGTCTCGATCGCCGGCCTGGCACACGTCGACGCGCCGCACACGCTGACGACCAAGGAAATCAACGAGCGGCTGCAGCCGACGTTGGACCGTCTCGGCATCCGCACCGACGTGCTCGGCGACATCGCCGGCATCCACGCGCGCCGCCTGTGGGACAACGGCGTGCTGGCGTCCGACGCTGCCACCATGGCGGGCCGCAAGGCGCTGGAAGACGCAGGCATCAATGCGACGCAGGTCGGCCTGCTGGTCAATACCTCGGTCAGCCGCGACTACCTGGAGCCCTCCACGGCCTCCATCGTCTCGGGCAACCTCGGTGTCAGCGACGAGTGCATGACCTTCGACGTTGCCAATGCCTGCCTGGCCTTCATCAACGGCATGGATATCGCCGCGCGCATGATCGAGCGCGGAGACATCGACTACGCGCTGGTGGTGGACGGTGAGACTGCCAACCTGGTGTACGAGAAGACCCTGGAGCGCATGACCGCGCCGGACGTCACCGCCGACGATTTCCGCAACGAGCTGGCGGCGCTGACCACCGGTTCGGGTGCTGCGGCGATGGTGATGGCGCGCTCGGAGCTGGTGCCGGACGCGCCGCGCTACAAGGGCGGCGTGACCCGCTCGGCCACCGAGTGGAACCAGCTGTGCCTGGGCAACCTGGACCGCATGGTCACCGACACCCGCCTGCTGCTGATCGAAGGCATCAAGCTGGCCCAGAAGACCTTCACCGCCGCCAAGATCGCCCTGGGCTGGGCCGTGGAAGAGCTGGACCAGTTCGTGATCCACCAGGTCAGCCAGCCGCACACCGCCGCGTTCATCAAGAACTTCGGCATCGACCCGAAGAAGGTCATGACCATCTTCGGCGAGCACGGCAACATCGGCCCGGCCTCGGTGCCGATCGTGCTGAGCAAGCTCAAGCAGCTGGGCAAGCTGAAGAAGGGCGATCGCATCGCGCTTCTGGGCATCGGTTCGGGCCTGAACTGCTCGATGGCTGAAGTGGTCTGGTAAGAGCTTCCTGCCAGACTCCCTGTAGAGCCGAGCCCATGCTCGGCTCACGCGCACAGCGCGGTCCTTCTGCGGCCTGACCGGAGAGCCGCCGAGCATCGGCTCGGCGCTACACCGCGCCGCGATTCTCCCTAGGTGCTCCGCATGCGCGATCTTCCCGGTTACCCCGCCCACCCGCAGCGCTTCGAGGTACGCCCCGGCCTGTCGATGAACTATCTCGACGAAGGCCCGCGCGACGGCGAAGTGGTGGTGATGGTGCACGGCAACCCGTCGTGGAGCTATTACTGGCGCACGCTGGTGGCCGGACTGTCGGACACGTACCGCTGCATCGTGCCGGACCACATCGGCATGGGCCTGTCGGACAAGCCCGATGACAGTCGCTACGAATACACGCTGCAGTCGCGCGTGGACGATCTGGATGCGTTGCTCAAGCACCTGGGCATCACCGGCCCGGTGACCCTGGCCGTGCACGACTGGGGCGGCATGATCGGTTTCGGCTGGGCGCTGTCGCACCACGACCAGGTGAAGCGCCTGGTGGTGCTCAACACCGCCGCCTTCCCGATGCCGGCGGCGAAGAAGATGCCGTGGCAGATCGCGCTGGGACGCCACTGGAAGATCGGCGAGTGGATCATCCGCACCTTCAATGCGTTCTCGTCCGGTGCCTCGTGGCTGGGCGTGGAGCGGAAGATGCCGGCCGACGTGCGCCGCGCCTATGTATCGCCCTACAACAGCTACGCCAACCGCATCAGCACCATCCGCTTCATGCAGGACATCCCGCTGTCGCCGGCCGACAAGGCGTGGTCGCTGCTGGAGCGTGCCGGCAAGGCGCTGCCGTCGTTCGCTGACCGGCCGGCCTTCCTCGGCTGGGGCCTGCGCGACTTCGTGTTCGATCATCATTTCCTGAAGGGCTTCCAGGCCGCGCTGCCGCAGGCCCAGGTGCATGCCTTCGAGGACGCCGGCCACTACGTGCTGGAAGACAAGCACGAGGTGCTGGTGCCGGAGATCCGCGCGTTCCTGGACAAGAACCCGCTGTAACCGGATGCGGGGTCGGATCCCTCTCGCAGAGAGGGCTCTGACCCCATCTGCGACGGAACCCTTCGGTAGCGCCGGGCCATGCCCGGCGTTGTCGTACATGGGGTCAGAGCCGTTTCCGTGCCGGAAACGGATCCGACCCCGCCCGTCACGCGGCGACCGGCGCCTGCGGCGGCGAAGACGGGCTGTTGCCGTTGTCGTCCGGATGGTCGTCGTCGTTGTCGGCGTCATCGCGCCAGCGCCAGTCGGCCAGCGTCAACGGATCCAGGCCATAGGCGATGCGCGCCTTGTCGCACTGCGGGCTGGCCTTGCCGTACTCCCACGATGCATCCACCTCGCGGCACACGCTGGGCCGGTTGGGGTGGATGGTGCAGCGCGAATACACGCCGATCTGCGCATCCAGCGCCACGCAGCGCACCGGCTTGGAGTGGGTGCCGCGCATGCACAGGCGATGCGGGTCGAGCACCTCGGTGAGCTGGTGCGGTACGCCGCCGGGGGTGACCTCGTCCGATTCCATCCAGTGGAAGGCCACGCGGTACTGGGTGCAGCAGGCGCCGCAGGTCATGCAGGGATGTTGCATGGGCAAGCCGCCTCGGGCGGCAGTCGGAATCAGGAACGAGGGTGCGGATTTTCCACGAAGTGGGCCGCCGCGCAAGAAATTCCGTAAGCGGCGACAATGAACGGATGAACCGACCCTGCAATATTGCCGCCCGCCTGCCTGAACTGGCGCGTGAACGGCCTGATCAGATCGCCATCCGCTGCCCTGGCCGGCGTGGCGCCGGCAACGGCATGGCCGCCTACGACGTGACCCTGGATTACCGCCAGCTGGACGCCCGAAGCGACGCCATGGCGGCCGGCCTGGCCGGCTACGGGATCGGCCGTGGGGTGCGCACGGTGGTGATGGTGCGGCCGTCGCCGGAGTTCTTCCTGCTGATGTTTGCCCTGTTCAAGCTGGGCGCGGTGCCGGTGCTGGTCGACCCGGGCATCGACAGGCGCGCGCTGAAGCAGTGCCTGGACGAGGCGCAGCCGGAGGCCTTCATCGGCATTCCGCTGGCGCATGTGGCGCGGCTGGTGCTGCGCTGGGCACCGTCGGCGACCCGCCTGGTGACCGTCGGCCGCCGCCTCGGCTGGGGCGGGACCACGCTGGCCGCGCTGGAGCGCGCCGGTGCCAACGGTGGGCCGATGCTGGCCGCCACTGATGGCGAGGACATGGCCGCGATCCTGTTCACCAGCGGCTCCACCGGCGTGCCCAAGGGCGTGGTCTACCGCCATCGCCACTTCGTCGGCCAGATCCAGCTGCTGGGCAGTGCCTTCGGCATGGAAGCGGGCGGGGTGGACCTGCCGACCTTCCCGCCGTTCGCGCTGTTCGATCCGGCGCTGGGGCTGACCTCGGTGATTCCGGACATGGACCCGACCCGGCCGGCACAGGCCGACCCGGCGCGCCTGCACGACGCCATCCAGCGTTTCGGCGTGACCCAGCTGTTCGGCTCGCCGGCGCTGATGCGGGTGCTGGCCAGGCATGGCCGTCCGCTGCCGACGGTGACCCGGGTGACCTCGGCCGGTGCGCCGGTGCCGCCGGACGTGGTCGCCACCATCCGCAGCCTGCTGCCGGCCGACGCGCAGTTCTGGACGCCGTATGGCGCCACCGAGTGCCTGCCGGTGGCCGTGGTCGAGGGCCGTGAGCTGGAGCGTACGCGCGCCGCCACCGAAGCCGGTGCCGGTACCTGCGTGGGCAGCGTGGTGGCGCCGAACGAAGTGCGCATCATCGCCATCGATGACGCACCGTTGCCGGACTGGTCGCAGGCACGCGTGTTGGCCGTTGGCGAAGTGGGAGAAATCACAGTGGCTGGCCCGACCGCTACCGACACCTACTTCAATCGTCCGCAGGCCACGGCGGCAGCGAAGATCCGCGAGACGCTGGCCGATGGCAGCACCCGCATCGTCCATCGCATGGGCGACGTCGGCTACTTCGATGCACAGGGCCGCCTGTGGTTCTGCGGACGCAAGACGCAGCGCGTGGAAACAGCGCGCGGACCGCTGTACACCGAACAGGTCGAGCCGGTCTTCAACACCGTCGCAGGCGTGGCGCGCACCGCGCTGGTCGGCGTCGGCGTGGCCGGTGCGCAGGTGCCGGTGCTGTGCGTGGAACTGCTGCGCGGCCAGTCCGACAGCCCGGCACTGCAGGAAGCGCTGCGTGCGCATGCCGCAGCGCGCACGCCTGAGGCCGGCCTGCAGCATTTCCTGGTGCATCCGGCCTTCCCCGTCGATATCCGTCACAACGCCAAGATCGGCCGCGAGAAGCTCGCCGTCTGGGCCAGCGCCGAACTGGAGAAGCGCGCATGAAGATCCTGGTCACCGGTGGTGGTGGTTTCCTCGGCCAGGCGCTGTGCCGCGGGCTGGTCGAGCGGGGCCACCAGGTGCTGGCATTCAACCGCAGCCACTACCCGGAACTGCAGGCGTTGGGCGTGGGCCAGATCCGCGGCGACCTGGCCGATCCGCAGGCAGTGCTGCACGCGGTGGCCGGCGTCGACGCGGTATTCCACAACGGTGCCAAGGCCGGCGCCTGGGGCAGCTATGACAGCTACCACCAGGCCAACGTGGTCGGCACCGACAACGTGATCGCCGCCTGCCGTGCGCACGGCATCCGCCGGCTGGTCTATACCTCCACGCCCAGCGTGACCCACCGCGCCACCCATCCGGTGGAAGGCCTGGGTGCCGATGAAGTGCCTTATGGCGAGGATTTCCAGGCACCGTATGCGGCGACCAAGGCGATTGCCGAACAGCGTGTGTTGGCCGCCAACGATGCAACGCTGGCGACGGTAGCGCTGCGCCCGCGCCTGATCTGGGGGCCGGGCGACCAGCAGCTGGTGCCGCGCCTGGCCGAGCGCGCGCGGCAGGGCCGCCTGCGCCTGGTTGGCGATGGCAACAACAAGGTCGATACCACCTACATCGACAACGCCGCGCTCGCGCACTTCCTCGCCTTCGAGGCATTGGCTCCGGGCGCTGCATGTGCAGGCAAGGCCTACTTCATTTCCAACGGCGAACCACTGCCGATGCGCGAGCTGGTCAACAAGCTGCTGGCTGCCGTGGGCGCGCCAACCGTGGACAAGGCGATCAGCTTCAAGACCGCCTACCGCATCGGTGCGATCTGCGAGCGCCTGTGGCCGCTGCTGCGCCTGCGCGGCGAACCGCCGTTGACCCGCTTCCTGGCCGAGCAGCTGTGCACGCCGCACTGGTACAGCATGGAACCGGCGCGCCGCGACTTCGGCTACGTGCCGCAGGTCAGCATCGAGGAAGGCCTGCGCAGGCTGAAGGCTTCATCTGCCGCATAGGTCGCCATCACTGGTTGCACACCGCCAGATCGGGAGGATGGACCCACGCCATCCAACGGCCCGGACATCTGCGAGGAGCGCCATGCTGCATTACGCCGTCATCTTTTTCGTCATCGCCATCATCGCCGCCGTGCTCGGCTTCTCCGGCATCGCCGGTGCCGCCAGCAACATCGCCTGGATCCTGTTCGTGATCTTCCTGGTGCTGGCGGTGATCTCGATGTTCCGCAAGCGCGGATAGAACCTGCAGGGCGTGCCGGTCACCGACCGGCACGCCGCTTCCCGGTGGTTACCGACCTTGGTCGGCATTGTCTTTGACCGGTGGGTGCCGACCGTTGGTCGGCACGCCTCCTGTAGAGCCGAGCCATGCTCGGCTGCATCTCCAGGGTCAAGCATGGCTCGCCTCTACAGAAGCGCCCGGTCCGCCGCATGGCGCTCCAGCGCCAGCTCGATCAACCGCGTGATCAGCGTGGTGTAGTCCACGCCGCTGGCGCCCCAGAGCTTCGGATACATGCTGATGCGGGTGAAGCCGGGCAGCGTGTTGATCTCGTTGATGATGATCTCGCCCTCCGCGGTGAGGAACACATCGACCCGCGCCATGCCCGCGCATTCCAGCGCCTGGTAGGCCTGCAGCGCGATCTGCTGGATGCGCGCCTGGGTGGCGGCGTCGATGCCGGCCGGCACCACCACGTCAGCGCCATTGGCATTGATGTACTTGGTGTCGTAGGCGTAGAACTCGTCGTGCACCACCACCTCGCCGCACACGCTGGCCTGCGGCTGCTCGTTGCCCAGCACCGCGCATTCGATCTCGCGGCCGATCACCGCCGATTCCACCAGCACCTTGTGGTCGTAGCGCAGTGCCAGTTCCAGCGCATCGGCGAAACCCGCGGCATCCTTGACCTTGCTCACGCCCACCGACGAACCCTGGTTGGCGGGCTTAACGAACAACGGCAGGCCGAGCTGGGCGATCACCGCATCGACATCGACCGCTGCGGTCTGATGACGGCGGATGCACAGCCACGGCGCCACCTGCAGGCCGGCATCGCGCAGCAGGCGCTTGGTCACGTCCTTGTCCATCGCTGCGGCCGAGCCCAGCACCGGCGAACCGGCGAAGGGCAGGTTGACCATGCGCAGCAGGCCCTGCAGCGCACCGTCCTCGCCGAGTGGCCCGTGCACGATCGGCAGCACCACGTCGATCTGGCCGAGCGCGCTGGCCGCATCGCACGGCTGTAGCTGCCCCTGTTCCACACCCGGGCGCACCGCCAGGGACGTGCCGGACCGATGCAGCGCGATGCGCGACGGATCATCGGCATTGAGCAGGAACGTCTCCGGCTGGCTCAGGTGCCACTGGCCCTGCTTGTCGATGCCGACCAGCACCGGCTCGAAGCGCTCGCGGTCGAGCGCGTCGAGGATGTTCTTCGCCGACTGCAGTGAAACTTCGTGCTCGGAAGACTTGCCACCGAAGATGATGCCGACCCGGGTCCGTGCCATGGGGAATGCGATGTCCTGTGCGTTGCGTGGCCGTACAGCATGAACCTTCCGTTGCCGCCCAGGTGAGGCGCGGATGAACCGGCCATCCAGCCACGCATGGCGCGGATCTACCGTCCTCATGGCCCATCAGAATTGGGGTCAGAGCCCGTTGCGCAGCAACGGGATCCGACCCCACAGACGGCAGGAAACTGTCGAAGGCGGGGTGGGTCCGGTTGCGGGGGCGTGAGCCGCATGGATGCGGCGACCGAGCTTACAGGGACGTACTTGCAGCGGCCCCCGCAACCGGACTCACCCCGCCTCCCCACAGGAAGTCAGCTTTTGATGTTGCCCTGGCTGTTGCATCTGCGGGTGCCGGGCAGCAGCCCGGCCCAAGCCCCCCACCCACGCAGGTAGAATGCGCACATGGCTCTCTCCCTGCTCAAGTCCCTCAAGCCGGTCGCTGGCCGCGCCCTGCAGATCGCCCTGAACCGCGCACTGGCGCTGGATCCGGATACCCGCCATGCATTGGCCAGCCTCGACGGCCGGCATATCGACCTGACCCTGGAAGCGCCTTCGCTGGCCATGCGCATCAGCGTCGACGGCGATGCACTGCGGGTCGGCCCGGTGGACGCGCAGGAGGCCGACCTGGCCGTGCGCAGCAGCCTGGCCGGCGTGCTCGCTCAACTGCCGCTGCTGGCCAACGCGCGGCGCGGTGACAACAACAGCAAGGGCCGTGTACGCGTGGCCGGCGATGCCGAGCTGGCGCGCCGCCTGCAGCAGCTGGCCAAGGGCTTCGACCCGGACTGGCAGCAGCCGTTCGTCAGCGTGTTCGGCGAAGTGCTGGGCGTGCAGGTCGCCAACACCCTGCGCAGCGCCCTGCAGCATGCGCGCCAGGGTGCGATTGACCTGGCCCACAGCGCTGCCGAGTTCATCACCGAGGAATCGCGCGACGTGGTGCCACGTGCCGAGCTGGATGCCTTCCACGACGACGTGGATGTGCTGCGCGATGACGTGGAGCGTCTGGGTGCACGCGTGCAGCGCCTGCGGGGTGCCGCATGAAGGCCGTGCTGCGGGCAAGCCGCATTGGCCGGGTGATCCTGCGTTACCGTCTCGACGACCTGCTGCAGGGCACGCCGGCCGAGCGCTGGCTGCGCCTGGCCAAGCCGTTCGTGCCGCGCGCCTCGGCCAGCATCGCTTCGCAGTCGCGCGGCGCCCGCCTGCGTCTGGCGCTGCAGGACCTCGGCCCGATCTTCGTCAAGTTCGGCCAGATCCTGTCCACCCGCCGCGACCTGGTGCCGCCGGACGTGGCCAACGAACTGACCCTGCTGCAGGACCGGGTCAAGCCGTTCGATGGCGAGACCGCCCGCCGCATCGTTGAGGACGCGCTTGGCCTGCCGGTCAGCGAGGCGTTCGCGAGTTTCGACACCGAACCGTTGGCTTCGGCCTCGATCGCGCAGGTGCACGCGGCCACGCTGGCTGATGGCCGCCAGGTGGTGGTCAAGGTGCTGCGCCCGGGCATCGAGAAGCAGATCGACGCCGACATCGCTCTGCTCAACTCGCTGGCCGCGCTGGTCGAGCGCACCCACCCGCGCGCCGACAAGATCCGCCCGCGCGAAGTGGTGGCCGAGGTCGAGAACACCCTGGCCGCCGAGCTGGACCTGCAGCGCGAAGGCGCCAATGCCAGCGTGCTGCGCCGCTTCTGGGAAAATTCCGACGACCTGTACGTGCCGGAAGTGATCTGGAGCCACACCGCCGAGCGCGCGCTGACCCTGGAGCGCGTGTGGGGTATTCCGTCCGACGACATCGACGCGCTGGACAAGGCCGGCATCGACCGCAAGGCGCTGGCCGCCAAGGGCGTGCGGGTGTTCTACACCCAGGTGTTCCGCGACAACTTCTTCCACGCCGATGCGCACGCCGGCAACATCTGGGTCGATACCGATCCGGCGCGCCGAGCCAATCCGCGCTTCATCGCGCTGGACTTCGGCATCATGGGCCAGCTCTCGCAGGAAGATCAGTACTACCTGGCCGAGAACTTCATGGCCATCTTCAACCGCGATTACCGCCGCATCGCCGAACTGCACGTGCAGGCGCGCTGGATGCCCGACCACGTGCGCATCGACGATCTGGAAGCGGCGGTGCGCTCGGTGTGCGAGCCGTACTTCACCCGGCCGCTGTCGCAGATCTCGCTGGCCGAAGTGCTGATGAAGCTGTTCCGCGTGGCGCAGCGCTACCAGCTGACGTTGCAGCCGCAGCTGATCCTGCTGCAGAAGACCCTGCTGAACATCGAGGGCGTCGGCCGCCAGCTGGACCCGCAGATCGACATCTGGGCGGTGGCCAAGCCGGTACTGGCGAAGATCCTGCGCGAGCGCTACAGCCCGCGCCGGGTGGTGCGCGAGCTCGGCAAGCGCCTGCCGGAAATCATGACCCACGCGCCGGACATGCCACGCCTGGTACACGCTTGGCTGACCCAGCAGGTGGAAGGCCGCCACGAACTGGCGATGCGTTCGCGCGATCTGGTCGCGCTCGACGCCAGCCTGCAGCGCCTGCAGAAGCGCGCCGTGGGCGCGATCACCGGTGTGGGCCTGCTCGCCATTGCCGCACTGATGTACGTGGTGCAGCCACCGGGCTGGTACTGGGGCGACCTGCCGATGTGGAGCTGGCTGTCCGGTGTGGTCGGCGTGGTGGCGCTGGCGCGCGCGTGGTGGCGCTGACTCCTGCGGGCTGAAGATCGGCGGCACTGCATGCCGCCGATCGACCACAGGCTTACCAGTGGTAGCCCAGGCCCAGGTGCGACTGCACGCTCTGGAAGCTGTCCAGGCGGGTCTTGTGCCAGGTCTTGCCGATACCCACGTCCAGCACCAGATGTTCACCCAATGGCTGGCTGCGGCGCAGGAAGGCACGCCGTGCGTCGTGCTCGCGCAGCAGCAGCGGATCGGACTCGGCGGTGTAGCCGGACGTGCCGCTGCCCAGCCACAGCTGGGTCGAGCCACGGCCTTGCCCATCCTTCAGCCGCAGCGACAGTGTGGTGCCATGCCCATCCGGTCCATTGGACTGGCGGTGCCGCTCGTGGCGCAGTGAGGTTGTCACGCGCGGGAAGTAATGCGAGGCACCCACCGACCAACCGCTCACATAGGCGCCGGCATGGTACTGGGCGTATTTGCCGCCCACGCTCAGTACGGTCTGCGGTGCCACTTTCCACTGGATGTCCTGGTTCACCTGGCGGTTGACGAACACTGGATCATCGTTGGATGCCGTGACGGCAGTGCGGGTGGACAGGCGCGTGCTCCAGCGATGGTGCAGCGAGCCCTGCACGCGGTTGCCGCTGAATCGCCTGCTGCCGTAGTCGCGCTCGCCATGGGCCAGCCCCAGGTGCCATCGGCTGTCGCCACTGCGGCCGGCCACGTCCACGGTCTGTACGTCGCGCTTGCCGAAGCCATCGCTGTAGTCGGCATGGTCCAGCTGCACCGTGACACGGTCGACGCCGGCGTGGGCGCTGGAAACAGCCAGCAGCAGGGCGCACGGCAGTGCGCCACGGATGATCAATCGCATGGGGTTACTCCAGGGGTTGGGAATGCAGTGACTGCAGCAGGCGATAGCGGCCGGGCGGCAGGTTTCGCTCCACGGTGATGCGTGGGCCGAACTGGCTCCCCGGCGCGACGATGCGGCCGGGCAGGATGATCACGCCGACGCCCAGCGCGGCACCTTCACCGATCCAGGCACCGAGCTTGTCGCGTTGGCTGTCGATGGCGGTGCCTTCGATATGCACGCTGACCGTGGCGCCATCGAGGCGGTGGTTGCTGGTGCGCACCAGGGCGCCGAGATAGACCTGGTCATCGATACGGCTGTCGGCGACGAAGCATTGCGGACCGATGCTGACCTGGTTGCCCAACCGTGCGTTCTTCAGCTCACTGGCAAAGCCGATACGCGTGCCGTCGCCGATGCACAGCGGGCCGCGCAGCAGCGCGTTGTTGCCGACAAGGCAGTCGCGGCCGATCGACACCGGACCCTGGACATGGGCGCCGTCGCAGATGCGACTGCCGGCACCTATCCGTATGGCGCCCTGCAGGGTGGCCCGTGGCGAGACCCGTGCGCTGGGATCGGTGTGGGGCGCCAGTGCCGACAGCGCCTCGGCCATGGCGGCGAGGTCATTCCACCACATGCGGATACCTCGTCGGTTTGTCGCGCACGGGCTCACGGCCGGTGAACAATCCCGCCAGGCCGTGCAGCAGCCAGATCGCATAGGCGAGCAGCACATACAGCATCGAGAAGGCCGCCGCCGGCACCAGCCACGCGCGTCGGTGGTGGATGGCGCTGATCACTGCCAGCAGCATGACGATGCCGACCCAGAACAGCGGCATCACCGACAGTGCCAGGCCACCGGGTCCGTTCAGCCGGGCCGCGCCAAACCAGACCTGCAGCGACAGCGCGATGCCGGCCAGGGCGAGCAGCATCATCGGCAGGATGCTGAAAAGGCCGAAGCGGGTCAGCAGCAGGCGGCGATGCAGGCGCATGCATACCGCATAGCCGACGATCCAGCGCCGCCAGCGCCGCCACTCCTCCACCAGTGTGTTGCATTCCTGCGGGTAGACCACGCAGCGGACGCTCTGGCGAACCCGATAGCCCTGCGCAACCAGCGACCAGGACATGTCCAGGTCTTCCACGCGGGTGCGATCGGAAAACCCGACCTTGCGCAGCACCGAAGTGCGGAACAGGCCACACGAACCGGAGACGATGAACGGTGCGCCGCCCAGCCATTGCTGGAAGCTGCGCTTGATCACGATCATCGGCAGTTTCAGGCTGGCGCGCACATGGGGGAGGAAACCGGCGCCCTGCAGGCTGGAAGAGGGGACGCCGCCAACTGCATCGGCACCGCGTTCGATCTCGTCCAGCAGATGGCCCAGGCCATGGCTGCGCGGATCGATATGGGTATCTGCATCGGTCAGGAACACCTGCTCGGCGGTCGCGTGCTGCAGCCCGTGCATCAGTGCACCGCCCTTGCCGGTGTTGGCCTGGTGCACGGCCACCAGCCGCCCGGGCCAGCGTGCCTGCAGCGCATCAAGCACTTGAGCGGTGTTGTCGGTGGAACCATCGTTGACGCAGATCACCCGCGCCACGTATGGGTTTTCCAGCAGGCTGGCCAGCGAGCGCTCCAGGCACGGGGCTTCGTTGTAGGCCGGCACGATCGCGTCGATGCTGTACAGGCGGGTGCTGGGCCGGCGCGAGGCCTGCACGCAGATACGCACCAGGATGAAGGCGCACATGGCCAGGAACAGCAGTGTCTTCATCACAGCACCAACCGGTATGGCAGGAAACCCTCGCTGGGACCGATGCCGATCTGCTGGCCACGGAACTGCGCATGGCAGCGGAGGTGGCTTTCCTGCATGTAGTGGCGATCGCCCTGGCTGGCGTGCTCGCGCAGCGCGTGGATCTTCAGCTCCAGCTGCGCGCTGATGTCCTCGAACACCTGCGGCGCGAACTGCGGCAGGGTGCTGGGGCTCTCATAACAGAGGATCTGCGGAATGTGGCGGCAGGCGATGATCGACGCTTCGTGGACCGTGCGATGGTCCTGGTGATGATCCTCGCCACACATCGTGTAGACGCGGCCTAGTTCGATCACGGCGCAGGCCTGTTCGATCGACGCGATGATGTCGTTGCGACAGGCGGGGAATCGCGTGTCCGGGAAATCCTGCTGGATCACCTCGGCCACCCCGAGTCGGCGCAGGGCGCGATGCGATTCATCGCTGCGATCGATGCCGGCGTGGCAGCCGCGGCCACCGCGGCTGAGTACCAGTGCATGGATGCGTGAGCCGGCGCGGGCAAGCTTTGCCAGGCTGCCACCGCAACCGAGTTCGATGTCATCTGGATGGGCACCGATTGCCAGAATGTTCAATGTCATGGCCGTGTCCTAGCGGAAGCCGGGTGCGCGGCGGCCAGGCATGCTGTCCCCGCGTGAAGGAGGCGGGAACTATCTCAGCGTGAAAATGCAGCGGCTCTAGGATTGATACGAAAATTCGGGATTCGGGTAAGAATGGACGCTGCTTCATGGCGAGCTCAGCGGAAAAATGGCCCTGGAACTGTCGGAACTGAAGAATGAACTGGCCCGGCTCGGTGCCGAAAACGACGCCCGTGAAGTCGAACGCGGCCGCCGCATGCTCAACATCACACCGGATACGGGCGAATTCCTGGCCGTGCTGGTGCGTTTCGGCGCAGCGCGGCGGGTGCTGGAGATCGGCACCTCCAACGGCTATTCCACGCTGTGGCTGGCCGAGGCCGCCGCCACCATCGACGGCCACGTGACCACGCTGGAGTTCGCCGGGGACAAGGTGGCAATGGCACGCGCGAACTTCGCACGCAGCGGTCTGGCCGAGCACATCACGCTGGTGCACGGCGATGCCGGGCAGTGGTTGGCTCAGGCCGGTGAGGGGAGCATCGATCTGCTGTTCCTCGACTCGGACCGCGGTCAGTACGCCGGCTGGTGGCCGCAGCTGCGTCGCGTGTTGCGCCCGGGCGGCCTGCTGGTGGTGGACAACGCCACCTCGCACGCGGAAGAGATGGAACCGCTGCGGGCGCTGCTGGAGGCTGACGCGGACTTCTGCACCAGCCTGGTGCCGGTGGGCAACGGCGAGCTGCTGGCCGTGCGCAACGCCTGATTGCCGTGCCACCCCCGCATGGGGTCAGAACCCTGTTCCGAAGGAAAAGGGTTCTGACCCCGATCTGCGATAATCCCGGGGTGAGCACCGAACCTGACACCCTCGCCGCGGTCGAGACCGACACCGCGCCCCTGCAGCTGCTGCACCTGGATGAACGCCTGGCCGTGGTCAACAAGCCTGCCGGACTGATGGTCCACGACAGCAAGCTGGCCCGTGGCGAAGACGATTTCCTGGCCGACCGCCTGCGCGGGCAGCTGGGCCGCCCGATCTTCCTGGTCCACCGGCTGGACCGCGCCACCAGCGGTTGCCTGCTGCTGGCCTTCGACCGCGATACCGCCAGCGTGCTGGGCAAGGCGCTGATGGGCGGCGAGGTGCTGAAGGACTACCTGACCGTCTGCCGCGGCTGGCCGGCCGAACTGTCCTGGCGGGTCGACCACGACCTCGACGGTGGCCCCGGCAAGCCGGTGAAGAAGCCGGCGATCACCGACTTCCAGCGCCTGGCGACCGGCGAGCTGTCGGTGCCGGTCGGCGAGTTCACCAGCTCGCGTTACGCACTGCTGCGCTGCCAGCCGCAGACCGGGCGCTTCCGGCAGATCCGCCGGCATCTCAAGCACCTGTCGCATCACATGATCGGCGACACCAGCCACGGTGATGGCCGCCACAACCGCATCTTCCGCATGCAGGGCGTGCACCGCATGCTGCTGCACGCCGAGCGCCTGCGTTTCCCGCATCCCGATGGTGGCATGGTGGATGTACGTGCGCCGCTGGACCGCGAGTTCCAGAAGGCGCTGGACCTGTTCGGCTGGCACCAGGACGTGTAGAGCCGAGCCCACGCTCGGCTGCGCTTCACGGCGCTGCGCGCCGCCGCCCGAGCATGGGCTCGGGCGCTACGGAAATCCCGGTCACTTCTTTTCCGGCTCGTTGACGATCGCTTCCAGGTCCTTCTGCAGGTCCGCGAACAGCGGCTGCATGCGCGCCTGGATCGCTACCATCACGTTCTGCATCAGCGCCGGGGTCTTGTCCAGCAGGCTCTGGCCGGCCGCGCTCTCGTAGAACTCGGCCATCGCCAGCACGTCTTCCTTGCTGAAGGTCTTCTTGTACAGGTCCACGTACATCGGCCGCAGCTGCTGCCACGACAGGGCCTGGCGCAGGGTCTGGCTGGTCCGTGCCTGGATCCGTTTCAGCTGTTCCTGCTGCTGGGCGTTGAGCTGGCGCTGGGCGGCCACCTGCTGGAACTGCTGCTGCTGCATCGCTTCGATCTGCGGCAGCATGGTGTCGATCATGCTCTGCGCGCGCGAGGCCGAGAGCAGGCGGTTGATGTCGCCGTCGGTCGGCGGTGCGGCCAGGGCGGGGACGCTGGCCACGGCCAGCGCCAGCAGCAGGGCGGCGCGGCGCAGCAGGGACGGCAGGGCGGGTGCGGAGCGGGTCATGCGAAGCTTCCTGCGGTACATGGGATGGCCAGCATACCCGCAGCCAAGGCGAAGGCGGCGTGTTCGGTACCTGATCGGCGGCATACGGCGCGCGATGCGCACTCCGACACGTGGCTGCCGCTACAATGCGCGGATGGGCAGTGGACCGGTCACCATCAGCGCGCAGCTTGAAATCCCCGACGGCGAGATCGTCGAGCGGTTCGTGCGTGCCAGCGGTGCCGGTGGCCAGAACGTCAACAAGGTCTCCACCGCGGTGGAACTGCGTTTCGATGTGGCCAACTCGCCCTCGTTGCCCGACCCGTTGCGCGAGCGCCTGCTGGCGCGGCGTGACCGGCGCATGACCGGCGAAGGCGTGCTGGTCATCGACGCGCAACGTTTCCGCACCCAGGATCGCAATCGCGAGGATGCGCGCGAGCGGCTGGCGGCCTTCATCCAGGCCGGGCTGAGCGTGCCCAAACCGCGCAAGGCCACCAAGCCGACCCTCGGGTCGAAACTGCGTCGTCTGGACGCCAAACGCGGGCGCGCGCAGATCAAGCGCGGGCGCTCATCACGTGACTGGGAGTGATTGCTTGAACAAGCCGACTTCGTTGCTGCCGGCCGTGCCGCCGCAGATGCCGCAGGTCAAACCCAACGCCTTCCTGCGCTGGCTGGCGCGCTGCACCCTGCGCATGGGCGGCTGGAAGGTGACCGGCACCCTGCCTGACATTCCGCGGCTGGTCTTCATCATCGCCCCGCACTCGTCCAACTGGGACGGCCTGTGGGGCATGGCGGCCAAGATCGCGCTGGGCATGAAGGTGAAGGTGCTGGGCAAGGCCTCGCTGTTCTGGTGGCCGCTGGGGCCGCTGCTGCACAAGCTGGGCGTGATCCCGCTGGACCGCAGCTCGCCGCAGGGCACGGTAGGCCAGGCGGTGGACCTGCTGCGCAACAACGAGAAGATGTGGTTCGCCATCACCCCCGAGGGCACCCGCAAGGCGGTGAAGGACTGGAAGGCCGGCTTCCTGAAGATCGCCCGGATGGCCGACGTGCCGATCCTGGCCGCCTATTTCCATTACCCGGAAAAGACCATCGGCATCGGCCCGCTGTTCCAGCCGACCGGCGATGACGCCGCCGACATGGCCGCCATCCGCGAGTTCTACCGCCCGTGGATCGGCAAGACCCGCGGCACGGTCTGAGCCGGTCGCAGGCCGCCGCATAGACGCCACGTCCGGCACATGCCGGGCGAGCGCGACAGGAGTAGGGTGGAGGGCTGGTATTCCATACCGTCTGCCCAAGGAGCGTTTTACATGTCGCGTACCGTAGTCCTGGCCGCCGCCATCAGCCTGGCGCTGGCGGCCTGTTCCGGCAAGGAGTCCACCCCCGTGTCCGATGCCCAGAAAGCCCCGGCCCAGCAGCCGGCCGAAGCCTCCACCAATCCGCTGTTGAGCGCCAGCACGCTGCCGTTCCAGGCGCCGCAGTTCGACAAGATCAAGGACAGCGACTACCTGCCGGCGTTCGAAGAAGGCATGCGCCAGCACCTGGCCGACGTGCGCAAGATCGCCGACAGCAGCGAGCCGGCCACCTTCGACAACACCATCGTGGCGATGGAGCGCAGCGGCGAGACCCTGAACCGCGTGTCGCGCATCTTCTTCGGCCTGGTCCAGGCCGATACCAACGATGCGCGCCAGAAGATCCAGGAAGAGGTGGCGCCGAAGCTGGCTGCGCACCAGGACGAGATCAACCTCGATCCGAAGCTGTTCGCGCGCGTGAAGTCGATCTATGACCAGCGCGACACGCTGGAACTGGATCCGGTGCAGAAGCGCCTGGTCGAGCATTACTACGATGGCCTGGTGCGCGCTGGCGCGCAGCTGTCCGACGCCGACAAGGCCTCGCTGCGCAAGCTCAACGTGGAAGAGACCACCCTCTCCACCCAGTTCCACACCCGCCTGGTAGCGGCCACTGCTGCAGCCGCCGTCGTCGTTGACGACAAGGCCAAGCTGGCCGGCCTGGACGAGGACGCGATCAACAACGCGGCGGCCGCCGCCAAGGATCGCAAGCTGGATGGCAAGTTCCTGCTGCCGCTGCAGAACACCACCCAGCAGCCGGTGCTCGGTTCGCTGAGCGATCGCGACCAGCGTGCCGCCGTGCTGAAGGCTTCGGAAACCCGCGCCGAGCGCGGCGATGCCAACGACACCCGGCAGACCGTGCAGCGCCTGGCCCAGCTGCGTGCCCAGAAGGCCAAGCTGCTTGGCTTCGACACCTTCGCCGACTACCAGCTGGGCGACCAGATGGCCAAGACTCCGGCTGCCGCGCTCAAGCTGCTGACCGACACCGTGCCGGCCGCTACTGCCAAGGCCCGTGCCGAAGCCGGCGAGATCCAGAAGGTGATCGACGCGCAGAAGGGCGGCTTCCAGGTCGCCGCCTCGGACTGGGACTTCTACGCCGAGCAGGTGCGCAAGGCCAAGTACGATCTGGACGAATCGCAGGTCAAGCCGTACTTCGAACTGGACAACGTGCTGCAGAACGGCGTCTTCTACGCCGCCACCCAGCTGTACGGCATCACCTTCAAGCCGCGTACCGACATTCCGACCTACAACCCGGACATGAAGGTGTACGAAGTGTTCGACAAGGACGGCACCTCGCTGGCCCTGTTCTACACCGACTACTTCAAGCGTGACAGCAAGTCCGGTGGCGCCTGGATGGACGTGTTCGTCGAACAGGACGGCCTGACCGGTGCCAAGCCGGTGGTCTACAACGTCTGCAACTTCACCAAGCCGGCCGCCGGCCAGCCTGCGCTGATCAGCTTCGACGACGTCACCACCATGTTCCATGAGTTCGGCCACGCACTGCATGGCATGTTCTCCAACGTGAAGTACCCGTCGATCGCCGGCACCGCCACCTCGCGCGATTTCGTCGAGTTCCCCTCGCAGTTCAACGAGCACTGGGCACTGGACCCGAAGGTGTTCGCCAACTACGCCAAGCACTACAAGACCGGCGAGGCGATGCCGCAGGAACTGGTCGACAAGATCCTCAAGGCACGCAGCTTCAACCAGGGCTATGCGACCACCGAGTACCTGTCGGCCGCACTGCTGGACCTGGCCTGGCACACGCAGAAGGCCGACGCGCCGCTGCAGGATGTCGGCGCCTTTGAAGCCAGCGCGCTGAAGAAGTTCAAGGTCGACCTGCCGCAGGTGCCGCCGCGTTACCGCACCACCTACTTCGACCACATCTGGGGTGGCGGTTACTCGGCCGGCTACTACGCCTACTTCTGGGCCGAAGTGCTGGATCATGACGCCTACCAGTGGTTCACCGAACACGGTGGCCTGACCGCCGCCAACGGCCAGGAATTCCGCGACAAGATCCTCTCGCGCGGCAACAGCGTGGAGCTGTCGACCCTGTACCGTGATTTCCGCGGCAAGGACCCGTCGGTGGAACCGCTGCTGAAGTTCCGCGGGCTGAAGTAAGAAACAGAAAAC
The DNA here is from genome assembly GCF_059371315.1 of Stenotrophomonas sp. YJH_SMC_8. NCBI lineage: Bacteria > Pseudomonadati > Pseudomonadota > Gammaproteobacteria > Lysobacterales > Lysobacteraceae > Stenotrophomonas > Stenotrophomonas sp. YJH_SMC_8. Next base: position 123,389 of record NZ_JCAFUL010000007.1, read on the forward strand.
GGCGGGGGAAACCCCGCCGTTCTTCTTTGTGTAGAGCCGAGCCATGCTCGGCTGGTTTTTCCTGGAAATGCAGCCGAGCATGGGCTCGGCTCCACACCAGCGGTTTACGTCCCCACGTGCACCCGATTGGCCTGCTCGGCCAGCCCCAGGTGATCCAGCGCGATGTCCAGCGCCAGCACATAGCTCTGCGCGCCATACCCGGCAGCAATGCCCAGTCGCTGGCCGACACCGGCCGGCAGGCACGGTTCGGCCACGGCACCGTCGTCATGTACTTCCACGTAGGCGTTGTGCAGGTAGGGCAGCAATCGCTGCAGGCGCAGGCTGTTGGCACACGCACCTGGATCGAGCAGCGTCACCTCGCCGCGACTGTGGTCGGCCACGCGCAGTGCATCCAGCAGTTCCTGTTCCGAACCACAGGCACGGATCGCCACGCTGGTGCCGGCGTCGATCGCACGATGCACCAGCGACTTCAGCACCGGCGCCGGTAGCGGCATGGCGGTACGGATCAACGCACCGGCGGCTTCCGGGCCACGGATGATGAAGATCGACATGGCTCAGCCCTCCTGCGCCAGGCGGCGACCGACGATGGCCAGCGACAGCGGATAGCCGGCCTGCTGGCTGCGCTGGTCGATCACCACTGCGGCGGGGCCATGCTGCAGGCGCAGGCGCGCATCCAGGCCAAGCTCGCTGGGCGACTGCAGCTCGATGTACTGCGCCGGCAGACGTTCCAGCGCCGCCTGCAACGCACCGCCCTCGGCCTGCCATTGCGCTTCGTCGGCCACGCCGACATCCAGCAGTACCCAGTCGGCTGAACGCGCCTGCGGCTGGCACAGGCACTGGCGTACTTCGGACAGGCTGGCGCAGTCGCTGCACAGCACGCGATGGCCGGCCAGCTGCGCCGGCAATTGCGGGCGTGGCGCCGACGAAGATGCGTGGCGGATCACCAGGAGGGTCATACAACACCTTGCGGAATGCGCCCTGCGGCGCGGTGGGCACACGATGCGCGCGGCAGCCGTAAAGGTGCGATGCCCGGAGCCGGCCCCACGCGTAAAACCTGCGTAACCCTTCCTGTAGAGCCGAGCCTACGCTCGGCTGGCGTGCGCCGACGCTCGAAGAGCAGCCGAGCGCGGGCTCGGCTCTACAACAAGCCGGCGCGGGAACCTCTCCCCCCATGTGTGGTCTGATGCATCTACCACCTACCTGGAGCCTGCGATGGATGCTGTTGCCCGCCCTCCCTTTTCCGAACGAGCGCTGGCCTGGCTGAAGAAGGAGGCGTTGCCGCTGCTGGTGATGCTCGGCCTGTTGGCCGCCGCCCGCGATACCCTGGCCAACCACTACGTGGTGCCCAGCGGCTCGATGCAGCCGACCCTGCAGCCCGGTGACCGGGTGGTGGTGGACATGCGTGCCTACGGCCTGCGCCTGCCGTTCACCAACAAGGAACTGATGTCCACCGGCACGCCGCAGCGCGGCGAAGTGGCGGTGTTCGATTCGCCGGCCGATGGCACCCGGTTGATCAAGCGCGTGGCGGCGGTGGCGGGGGACCACGTGCAGATGCGCGAGGGACACCTGAGCATCAACGGCCAGCCGCTGCAGATGGCCGACCTGCAGGACGTGGAAGCCTTCGGTGAGCGTCGCGCCCACCTCGACCTGGACATGGGCGGTGGTCCGGACATCGCCGATCTGGTGGTGCCGGCCGGGAAGGTGCTGGTGCTGGGCGACCACCGCGGCAACAGCTTCGATGGCCGCTTCTTCGGCTTCGTCGACGCCGACAAGGTCTACGGCCGGGCGGTGGCGGTGTACTACCGCCGTGGCGACGGCTTCGAGTGGCAGCGCCTGTAAGCTGAATTGATACTTTTCGCGTATCAATCCTGACCTATCAGGTTATGGATCGACTGGATGGGCGGGCCTAGTCTAGGCCCGTTCCCTCCCACGCCCGGCCGTCCCCACCGGCCCATCGATCCCATGACTGGCGAAACTGCGGCGGCCGTCGAACGCCGCCCCCGCACTGCCGATTCCGGCGCCGAGACCCGCATCCAGCAGGGCACGCCGGCCTTCCGCCGCACCGCGTTGGCGCTGTTCCTGGCTGGCTTCTCCACCTTCGGCCTGCTGTACACGGTGCAGCCGCTGCTGCCCGAGTTCAGCCGCCACTTCGGCGTGTCCGCCGCCGGTAGTGCGATGTCGCTGTCGCTGACCACTGGCACGTTGGCGGTGGCGATGCTGCTGGCCGGCCTGTTGTCCGATGCGATCGGGCGCCGCCCGTTGATGATCGCCGCGCTGTTGGCCTCGGCCATGCTGTCGCTGAGCACGGCGCTGGTGGACGACTGGACCACGCTGCTGGTGCTGCGCACCCTGCTCGGCCTGGCGCTGAGCGGCGTACCGGCGGTGGCGATGACCTATCTGGTCGAGGAAATGGACAGCCGCGCGCTGGGCCTGGCGATGGGCCTGTACATCGGCGGCAACGCCATCGGTGGCATGAGCGGGCGCCTGCTGGCCGGCATCATCGCCGACCACTGGGGCTGGCGCTGGGGTATCGGCGTGGTCTCGATCATCGCCATCGCCAGCACCGTGCTGCTGTGGCTGCAGCTGCCGCCTTCGCGCCATTTCAGCGCGCGACGCGATGGCCTGCGCCAGTTGCCATCGCGCTGGCGCACGCTGTTCGCCGACCCGGGCCTGCCGTGGCTGTTCGCCACCTCGTTCGTGCTGATGGGCGTGTTCGTCACCCTCTACAACTACCTCGGGTATCACCTGCTGGCGCCGCCCTACCACCTCAGCCAGACCGTGGTCGGGCTCATCTTCAGCGTCTATCTGGTGGGCACCTTCAGTTCGGCGTGGATGGGCCAGCAGGCCACGCGCTACGGCCGCGGCCGCATCCTGTCGATCTCGTTCGCGCTGATCGGCGCCGGCATCGCGCTGCTGGCGATGCCGTGGCTGAGCACGATGGCGCTGGGTATCGCGCTGGTGACGTTCGGCTTCTTCGGTGGCCACTCGGTCGCCAGCAGCTGGGTCGGCAGCCGCGCCGGTGCGATGCGCGCCGAAGCGTCGGCGCTGTACCTGTTTGCCTACTACCTGGGGTCCAGCGTGCTGGGCGGCGTGGGTGGGCTGGCCTATGCCGCCTGGGACTGGCTTGGCGTCTGTGCGTTCGCCGCCGTGTTGACCCTGATCGGTGGTGGCATCGTCTGGGCGCTGCAGCAGCGTGCGCCGCAGCCGGTTACGGCCTGATCCTGTGGAGTTGCGCTTGCCTTGGTAGAGTCGACTGCTCTTCCGTCAGACCGCAAAAGCCCCGCGCTGCGCGCGCTAGTCGACTAACAGTCGACTCTACCGGCGAACGCCCCGCGCAGCAGCGTGGCGAAATTGCGGATCAACGGCGTCACTCGCTCGCGATGCCAGGCCAGCTGCACTTCCGATAGCACCGACGCCTGCCGAGGTAGAGTCGACTGTCAGTCGACTGCTCTTCGATCAGATCGCGAAAACCCCGCGCTGCGCACGGTAGTCGACTAACAGTCGACTCTACCGGCGAACGCCCCGCGCAGCAGTGTGGCGAAATTGCGGATCAACGGCGTTATCCGTTCGCGATGCCACGCCAGCTGCACTTCCGATGGTAGTGGCGCCTGCCGAGGTAGAGTCGACTGTCAGTCGACTGCTCTTCGATCAGATCGCGAAAACCCCGCGCTGCGCGCGTTAGTCGACTAACAGTCGACTCTACCGGCGAACGCCCCGCGCAGCAGTGTGGCGAAATTGCGGATCAACGGCGTTACCCGCTCGAGATGCCAGGCCAGCTGCACCTCCGATGGTGGTGACGCCTGCCGAGGTAGAGTCGACTGTCAGTCGACTGCTCTTCGATCAGACCGCGAAAACCCCGCGCTGCGCGCGATAGTCGACTAACAGTCGACTCTACCGGCGAACGCCCCGCGCAGCAGCGTGGCGAAATTGCGGATCAACGGCGTCACCCGCTCGCGGTGCCACGCCAGCTGCACTTCCGATAGCACCGACGCCTGCCGAGGTAGAGTCGACTGTTAGTCGACTGCTCTTCGATCAGGTCGCGAAAACCCCGCGCTGCGCGCGTTAGTCGACTAACAGTCGACTCTACCGGCGAACGCCCCGCGCAGCAGCGTGGCGAGATTGCGGATCAACGGCGTTATCCGTTCGCGATGCCAGGCAAGCCGCACTTCCGATAGCACCGACGCCTGCCGAGGTAGAGTCGACTGTCAGTCGACTGCTCTTCCATCAGACCGCAAAAGCCCCGCGCTGCGCGCGATAGTCGACTAACAGTCGACTCTACCGGCGAACGCCCCGCGCAGCAGGGTGGCGAAATTGCGGATCAACGGCGTCACCCCTTCGCGACGCCACGCCAGCTGCACTTCCGAATGTGCGCCGGCGTCGGCCAGCGCCACGAAGCGCGCGCCTTCCACGCGGATGTGATCGCACGACGACGGCAGGATCGCCGCACCCAGGCCCGCGGCGGCCAGACTGATCAGCGTCGAGGCTTCACCCGCCTCCTGCACGATGCGCGGTGTGAATCCGGCAGCCGCGCACAACGCGATCATATGGTCGTGGATACCCGCACCGGCACTGCGGCGGAACGCCACGAACGGCTCCTGCGCGAAGTCGCGCAGCGACAGCGTGCCCTGCTTCGACAGTCTGCGCAGGGCAGGATGGTCGGCATGCACGATCAGCGCCAGCGGATCGACGAACAGGCTGTGTGCCACCAGTTCCGCCGGCAGCGCGCGCTTGCGGATGATGCCGACGTCCAGTGAACCGTCGAGCAGCGCGTCGATCTGCTGCAGCGTGTTCATCTCGCTCAGCTGCAAGCGCACCTGCGGATACTGCTGGCGGTAATGCAGGATCGAACGCGGAATCTGCGGCGACAGCGGCGTGGCGCGGGTCAGGCCAATGTGCAGTTCGCCCTGCTCACCGCGCTGCGCACGCTGCACCTCGTCCACCGCGGTTTCCACCTGCTGCACGATGGCGCGTGCACGTTCCTGCAGCAGCTCGCCCGCAGGCGTCAGCTGCACGCGGCGATGGCTTCGTACGAACAGGCGCGCACCTATCAGGTCTTCCAGCTGGCGGATCTGCTGGCTGAGCGGCGGTTGCGACATCCCCAGCCGCTCGGCCGCCTGGCCGAAGTGCAGCGTATCGGCGACGGCAAGGAAGTAACGCAGGTGGCGGAGTTCGATCGGCATGGGGCCAGTCTATTCATCGCCAGCCGTAAATGGGTCGGAAGTGGGGTCAGATCCCGTTGCGCAGCGGCGGGCTCTGACCCCGGTAGATCGAAGGCATCCACGCATGGCGTGGATCTACTGTGTCGACCAAGGTCGACACCCACCCAGAGCAGGCCATGTCATCCAGACAGACTGCGCAAAACTGTCGAAGGCGGGGTGGGTCCGGTTGTGGGGGTGTCCGCGGCATGGATGCCGCGGCCAAGCCCCCAAGGACGGGTTTACGGCGTCCCCCGCCACCGGACCCACCCCGCCATCACACGGATAGCTTGCTGTTGCTGTTGCTTCGGCTGTTGCTCTGGCCTTTGCAGGTGCAGGGCGCAGCCCTGCCGAACACCCCTCACCGCTCCGAATGCCCGCTCTGGTCGTAATCGCGCGGGCTGAACAACTCCGGCTGGATCAGCTCGATGAATGCCCGCGCCTGCGCCGACAACGCCTTGCCGCGCCGCACGATCACCCCGTAGCTGCGTTCCGGGAACCAGCGCTTCATCGACCGCGCCGCCAGCCGCTCGCGGTCGGCCTCGTTCAGGCACAGCGCCGGCACGATGGAAATGCCCATGCCCATCGCCACGTATTGCTTGATCACCTCCCAGCCGCCGACCTCCAGCGCCACCGTGTAGGCGATGCGATGGCGCTGGAAGACCTGGTCGACCAGCCGGTAAGTGATCTGCCGCTTCGGCGGCAGCACCAGCGGGTAGCGCGCAATGTCGGCCAGCTCCAGCTCGCCGCCACTGGCCAGCGGATGATCGTGCGGCGCGATCAGCACCTGCTCGAAGCGGTACGCCGGGGCGTAGCTGAGATCGGCCGGTACGTCGGTCATCGAGCCGATCGCCAGGTCGGCGGCATCCTCGCGCAGCAGGTCGGTGCCGTCGGCGCTGATCGCGTTGTGCAGGGTCAGGCGCACGTCCGGGTGGTGCAGGCGGAAGCGTTCGACGATCTTCGGCAGCAGGTACAGGATGGTGGAACTGTTGGCGGCGATGTTCAGTTCGCCCGCGTCCAGGCCGCGCACCTTGTCGCGGAAACGCGCCTCCAGCCCATCCAGGTTCTCCACCAGTGGCTGCGCCATTTCATACAACAGCTGGCCCTCACGGCTGGGCACCAGGCGTCGCCCACTGCGCTCGAACAGGGGCACCCCCAACTCACGCTCCAACGCCTGCAACTGCAGGCTGATGGCCGGCTGGCTGACGAACAGCGCCTCAGCAGCCCGTGAGACCGAACCCAGGCGCACCGTCTGGCAGAACGCGCGCAGCGGCTTCAACCGGTCGGATTTGTAGGAAAAACGCGGACTTGGCGAGGGGCGCGTGGTCATGGCGTCACAAGTATTAGCACAATTTATGTAGAGCATTGCAAAAACTGTTTTGCCAAATACTCAGTCCCAGCGGCACCGTGGAGACGTTCCCCCATCGCTGGAGTCGCCCCATGTCCGCCGTCGCTTCCGCTGTTCCCACCCCTGCCAGCAAGGCTACCCCCGGCATCGCCCTGGCGACCCGTGTGGCCGGCCAGGACACCGTGCTGCCGGCGCCGCTGCTGGCCCTGCTGGTGTCGCTGCACCGTGCGGTGGAACCGGGCCGGCAGGCACGGCTGCAGGCCCGCCGCGAGCGCCAGGCGTTCTTCGACCAGGGCGGCCTGCCGGATTTCCGCGAAGACACTGCCGCCATCCGCAGCGGCGACTGGACCGTCGCGCCGCTGCCGGCCGCGCTGCAGGATCGCCGCGTCGAGATCACCGGCCCGACCGACCCGAAGATGGTCATCAACGCGCTGAACTCGGGCGCCAAGGTGTTCATGGCCGACTTCGAGGATTCGACCTCGCCGACCTGGCGCAACCTGCTGGCGGGTCAGCAGTCGCTGGCGGCGGCGGTGCGCGGTGATCTGGAGTACACCGCACCCAATGGCAAGCACTACCGCCTGCGCCCCTACGACGAGCAGGCGGTGCTGATCGTGCGCCCGCGCGGCTGGCACCTGGACGAAAAGCACGTGGCCATTGACGGCCAGCCGCTGGCCGGTGGCCTGTTCGACGCGGCGGTGTTCGCCTTCCACAACGCCCGCACCCTGCAGGGCAATGACCGCGGCCCGTACTTCTACCTGCCCAAGCTGCAGAGCATGGAAGAGGCCGCGCTGTGGGAGACCGCGCTGTCGCACATCGAAGGCATGCTCGGCCTGCCGCACGGCCAGATCAAGGTGACCGTGCTGATCGAAACACTGCCGGCGGTGTTCGAGATGGACGAGATCCTGCACGCGCTGCGTGACCGCATCGTCGGCCTGAACTGCGGGCGCTGGGATTACATCTTCTCGTACCTGAAGACCTTCCGCCGCCACGCCGACCGCGTGCTGCCCGAGCGCGGTCAGGTGACCATGACACAGCCGTTCCTGAAGGCCTATTCGGAGCTGCTGATCCAGACCTGCCATCGCCGGGGCGCGCATGCGATGGGCGGCATGGCCGCGCAGATCCCGATCAACAACGATGCCGCCGCCAACGAGCAGGCGATGGCCCGCGTGCGCGCCGACAAGCTGCGCGAAGTCACCGCCGGCCATGACGGTACCTGGGTCGCGCACCCGGCGCTGATTCCGGTGGCGATGGCGATCTTCGACGAACATATGCCCGGTGCGAACCAGCACAGCGTGCTGCGCCAGGATGTGCGCGTCGGCCGCGATGAGCTGATCGCGCGTCCGCCGGGCACCATCACCCGCGCCGGTTTCGAAGGCAACGTGGAAGTCTGCGTGCGCTATCTGGCGGCGTGGCTGGATGGCAACGGCTGCGTGCCGATCCATCACCTGATGGAGGACGCGGCCACCGCCGAGATCAGCCGCAGCCAGCTGTGGCAGTGGCTGCATACGCCGGGCCAGCAACTGGACGATGGCACCGCGATCGACCTGGCCCTGCTGGATTCCACGCTGGCGCAGCTGCCGGCGCGGCTGGGCGATACCGCCGCGCTGCCCGGTGGCGCCCGCATCGGCGAAGCCATCGCCCTGCTGGCCGAACTGAGCCGCAGCAACGAATTGACCGATTTCCTGACTCTGCCGGCCTACGCGCGCATCGACTGACCGACTGCCCGCAATCCCGCCGTTTCCCTCCCCGCTGCACGCACGAACCGAACTGGAGAAAGACATGAGCAAGCTGCCCACTGCCGAACAGATCCAGCACGACTGGGACACCAACCCGCGCTGGGAAGGCATCCAGCGCAACTACAGCGCCGCTGACGTGGTGCGCCTGCGCGGCACCGTCCACATCGAGCATTCGCTGGCCCGCCTGGGCGCGGAGAAGCTGTGGGCATCGCTGCATGAGCGCGAGTTCGTCAACGCGCTGGGTGCCCTGACCGGCAACCAGGCCATGCAGCAGGTCAAGGCCGGGCTGAAGGCGATCTACCTGTCCGGCTGGCAGGTGGCGGCCGACGCCAACCTGGCCGGCCAGATGTATCCGGACCAGTCGCTGTACCCGGCTGATTCGGTGCCGGCGGTGGTCAAGCGCATCAACAACACGCTGCTGCGCGCCGACCAGCTGCACCACGCCGAAGGCAAGGATGACATCGACTTCCTGCAGCCGATCGTGGCCGACGCCGAAGCCGGTTTCGGCGGCGTGCTCAACGCGTTCGAGCTGATGAAGGCGATGATCGAGGCTGGCGCCGCCGGCGTGCACTTCGAGGACCAGCTGGCCTCGGTGAAGAAGTGCGGCCACATGGGCGGCAAGGTGCTGGTGCCGACCCGAGAGGCGATCGAGAAGCTCAACGCCGCGCGCCTGGCTGCCGACGTGCTGGGCGTGCCGACCCTGCTGGTGGCGCGTACCGACGCCGAAGCCGCCGACCTGCTGACCAGCGACATCGACGGCAACGACAAGCCGTTCGCCACCGGCGAACGCACCGTGGAAGGCTTCTACAAGACCCGCAATGGCCTGGACCAGGCGATCAGCCGCGGCCTGGCCTACGCGCCCTATGCCGACCTGGTGTGGTGCGAGACCGGCAAGCCGGACCTGGAGTTCGCCCGCAAGTTCGCCGAGGCGATCCATGCGAAGTTCCCCGGCAAGCTGCTTGCCTACAACTGCTCGCCCAGCTTCAACTGGAAGAAGAACCTGGACGACGCAACGATCGCGAAGTTCCAGCGCGAGCTGGGCAGCTACGGCTACAAGTTCCAGTTCATCACCCTGGCCGGCTTCCACGCGCTGAACTACGGCATGTTCAACCTGGCCCACGGCTATGCACGCCGCCAGATGAGCGCGTTCGTGGAACTGCAGGAGGCCGAGTTCGAAGCGGCCGAGCGTGGCTTCACTGCGGTCAAGCACCAGCGCGAGGTCGGCACCGGCTACTTCGATGCCGTGACCCAGGCGATCCAGCAGGGCCAGTCCTCGACCACCGCACTGACCGGCTCCACCGAGGAAGAGCAGTTCCACGGCGGCCGCAGCGAACGCGCTGCCTGAGCGGGTAGTGCCGGCCACTGGCCGGCAACCCGTAGATGTTCCCGAGGTCCAGGTGGTTGCCGGCCAGCGGCCGGCACTACCGGGCCTCAGAGCGATCAGGGTGGCCAGGGAAGGGCCAGACAACGCCGGCCGGTCGGGGGACCTGCCGGCGTTGTTGTATCGATGGAAACGCGATGAACGCATGCAGCGTCAATCCGGCGCACCCCACAGCCCGGCAACTTGGCCGAAACCCTGTGAAGGTGGCCATCAGATTGATCCGGAACGACTTTTCCCTGGACCGTGGCGGGCAGAACGGCCACCGCGCGCCTTCACATCGGGAAAGCGGACCACAAGGCTCAAAATGAGATAGGGCGCACATTTTAAAGCGGTGCTATGCTCCGCGGCTCACCAGGGGACGCTGGCGGCGGGTGCAGGGAATGACCGGCAGGGGTGCGGCCGAGAACAGTGATGTGACGTCAGGTATCGCCCGGGTGGCGATGGCCGAGATCGTGCATGCGCTGCTGTCCGATGCCGAGGTCGCATTGTTCGCCAGATTTGCCCGTCCATGCAAGCTTCATGCCGGACAGTGGCTGTTCCAGCGCGGGCATCGTGGCGAGCGCATGTACGTGATCCTGGAAGGCCAGATCGAACTGGACTTCGGCGAGGACCTGGTGATCAAGACCCTCGGGCAGCAGGAGTTCTTCGGTGAGCTGGGCCTGCTGGTGGGTGATCACCCGCGCAGCGCCAGTGCGCGCGCCCTGGTGGACTGCGAGGTGCTTGAGCTGGGGCCCGCCGACTTCCATCGCCTGGTCGAATCCGATCCGGGCCTGGTCGCCTACTTCCTGCGCCGCACGATCATGCGCGTGCTGACCAACGAACAGGCCCTGATCAGCCAGCTGCGCCGGCGCAACCATGACCTGGAAACCGCGCTGGACAACCTGTACATCACCACCCACCAGCTGACCCACACCCGTGAGCTGGTGCGTACCGATGAACTGACCGGACTGCACAACCGCCGTGGCCTCACCCTGTACCTGCAGGAATGCCGCGCAGATGGCAGTGGGCTGCCGCAGGCGCTGCTGCTGATCGACTGCGACCGCTTCAAGCAGATCAATGACCGCCATGGCCACCAGGCCGGCGATCGCGTGCTGCAGAGCATGGGCAACATCCTGCGCTCGATGGCCGGCGAGCAGGACCTGGCCTGCCGGCTCGGCGGTGACGAGTTCTGCCTGATCCTGCGTCGTGGCAACCACGAGATCGTGCAGCACGCGGCCGAGTTCATCCTCAGCGCGGTACACGGCCTGCTCGAACGCAGCCACGGCACGCCGCACGTCAGCCTGGTCAGCATCGGCGCCAGCCTGCTGGACCCGGATGCGGGCTGGAGCGAGTGGTACGCCAGCGCGGACCGTGCGCTGTACCAGGCCAAGCGTGATGGTGGCAACTGCCTGCGTTGGGCAGACGCAGTGGACTCACCCTAGATCGGGAGACAGAGGCGATGAATGGCGACAACGGAACGTCGGCGCCGCACAACCAGCAACTGCGCGCCCTGCTGTTCACCGACCTGTGTGACTCGCTGCTGCTGGTCGAACGCATCGGCGATGTCGCTGCCGCCGAACTGTTCCAGGAACACGACCGGCTGGTGCTGGCGTTGCAGCAGCGCTGGAACGGCCAGCTGATCGATCGCTCCGACGGGTTGTTCATGCTGTTCGAGCGCCCGATCGACGCGCTTGGCTTCGCATTGGATTACCAGCGTGGGCTGCAGCCGCTGGGGCAGAGGCACGAGATCCATCTGCAGGCGCGGGCCGGTCTGCATGTGGGCGATGTGCTCACCTGGGAGAACAGCGCCGAGGCAGTGCGCGCTGGCGCCAAGGCGATTGAAGTCGAAGGCCTGGCCAAGCCGACGGCGGCGCGCTTGATGCAGTTGGCACGGCCGGGCCAGATCCTGCTTTCGGCGGTGGCCGAATCCATCGTGCGTCGCTCCAGTGGGTCGCTGGGCGCGATGGCTGAAGGCCTGCAATGGCGATCATTCGGGCGCTGGCGCTTCAAGGGCGTGAGCCAGCCTGCCGAAGTCTACGGCGTGCAGGCGGCGGGCATGCCCACGCCGGGGCGGCTGCGGCACACGGCCAAGGCCCGGCGTGATCTTCCGTTGTGGCGCCGTCCACTGGCGATGGCGGCGCAGGCTGCTGTGCTGCTGGCCGCAGTGCTTGGCGTCTGGTTGCTGACCCGGCCACAGCCGGCAATCGCGTTCGCTGAACGCGATTGGGTGGTGCTCGGTGGGCTGCATAACCTCACCGGCAATCGCCTGCTTGATGACGCCCTGGACCAGGCGTTCCGGATCAGTCTCGAGCAGTCCCGCTACGTCAACGTCGTCAGTGACGATCGCGTCGGCCGCACCCTTGAGATGATGCGGAAACCGCTGGATGGCGGCGTCCGCGAACGCGGCGATGCCGCCGCTGTTGCGGTACGCACGGGCGCCCGCCTGGTGTTCGTGCCATCGGCTACCGATATCGGCGGCCGCACCCGCTTCAGCGTGGAGGTGGTCGAGCCGTCGACGCTGCGCACCCTGGCCGTGGTATCCGCCGATGCGAAGGCGGGTGCGGTACTGGCGGCGGTGGACGATGTTTCGCGCCAGCTGCGCGATCGCCTGGGCGAAGAGCCCGCATTGATCCAGCGCGACAGCCAATCCCTGCCGGAGGTGACCACGGGCAGCATGGATGCGCTGCGTGCGTTTGCCTTGGGCCAGAAGCGCTACAGCCGCGGAGATTTCAACGGCGCGATGGCGTTCTTCGGGCAGGCGATCCAGGTCGATCCTGAGTTCGCCCTGGCATGGCTGGGCCAAGCCCGCTGTCGCTTCGCCATGATGAACTACCACGATGCCAAGCGTCTGCTGGAAGAGGCCGACCGTCGATCAGGACACCTTACGCCACGCGAGCGTCTGTATGTGCAGAACTGGGCGCTGCAGATCGGTGATCCGGATCGTGCCACCGATGGCTGGGCGCGCATGGCAGAGCTGTATCCGGATTACATGCCTGCAAGCTACAACGCCGGCCTGAATCTTTTCCACGAGAACCGCCTTGCCGAGGCCTTGGCGCTTTCCAAGCGCGTTGCACAAAGCAGGGTCGAGCTGCCTGAGATCGCGCAGGACCAGTACGGCCGCGCCTTGCTGGCCAGCGAGCGCTACGCAGAGGCTGACATCGCGTTCAGCCGTGCCGCCAGCAATGGTTGGGAAGGTGCATTGATGCGCCAGGCAACGGTGGCGGCAGCGCGTGCCGAGTTCGAGAAGGCCAATGCGTTGCTTGGGCGGATCGACCCAAACAACTTCCATGCTGGTAATTTCGCCACCACGATTGCGCTTGACCAAGGCGATGTCGAGGGCGCCATCAAGCTCGCCGAACAGGGGAGGATGCTTGCCGCGCGGCGCCAGGGCATGGATCGGTACAACTTCGACATGCCCCTGGCAGTCGCCTACATGATGGCCGGCAGAAAGTCGAAAGCCTTGATGGTGGCGCGCGCGTCCGCGACGGCGCCGTTCGCAGAGCTGAGCGGCGAACCGGCGGTGGAGGTAGTGGATCGTCTGGTTGCAGCACATGCGGCAGCCTTGCTGGCGCTGAGACTGGGCGATGCCGCACCGGCCAGGGCGGTCCAGGCCCGGATGAAGGCGCTTCAGGATCTTCCTGACAGCAGTGTGTTGCGCCAGTACGTCACCCTGTTGGCCGGGCGGATGATGCAGCATGAGGGCCAGCCCCAAGCCGGGCTGGACCTGCTCGTACCGCTGCTGAAGAAGCAGCCACGCCTGCAGGTACGGCTGGCGGTGCGTGACCTGGCGCTGGAGGCAGGGCTGAAGGATGTTGCCCAGGAGCAGACGCGCTGGCTACGTGATCGCCCCGGATTTGCATACGCGGAAGCGCAATGCAGCTTCTGCCTGCAGGCACTGAATGTAGTGGATGTGAGGAGGCTCATGGCGGCGCCGGCAAGTGAGGCTGCCGACACCGTGGCCTCGGTGCCTCAGCGCAGCGTGCGCGGCGAGCCGTAACCGTCCTCAAGCATCGGCACGGAGTAGCCGGTACCACTGGTCAGCATGGCGATGATCTGGTCTTCGGCCTGTGCGATGACGTCCTTCTCCGCCAGGCAGATGTTCTTGCAGCAATCCTGGACGAACTGCTGAAGATCAGCCGGGTCGGATGGAACGTGTCCAGCCAGCAGTATCGCGGCGGCCGTGTCGGTGGCGAAGAGCTGGCGGAAGGTGTCATCGGTGGCGAGGCGCTGAACCAGCGTCCTGGCGACCGGCAGCGAGAGCGTCAACGTGGGCATTGTGTCCTGCATCCATGGAGTGTCGAGGGGCAGTAGTGATGTCGGCCTGGCAAACCGGTTCTTGAGAGAGTAGAGCGGAAGATGTAAAGGAATCGGGCCGCGGTTCGATAACGTGGATTCACGATGAAGGAAGGCTGATCCGATGGATGTCAGGCGCTGCGCGATCGTAGTGGTACAGCCCACCGAGCAGATCCGGTTTGAGCTTGAAGGCCTGCTGCGCGGTGGTGATGGCCTGGTGCGCACGCTTGCCTGGGAGGCACTCGCCCCTCACCTGGATGCGCCGGTGGTGCTGGACGCCACGGCACAGGCACTGCTGGGAAGCCTGAGCCCAAGTGCATGGACCACGCTTGAGGCAGAGAAGGCCTGTTCACCTGCGATGGACCTGCTGATTGCCAGTGGCCTGGTGCTGACCCGCGGACAGGATGACGATGTTGCCGCTCGTGATGAGCGGCTGCGTGCAACGCATTGGCACCCGCTGGCTGCGGTCATGCATGCCTTCTCACGCTGGGAGGATGTTGACGCCGTTCGCAACATGCGTGAATCACAGATCGAAACAGCCTCGCAGATGCGCAGGACGTTGGGAGCGCCCCCACCGCACGCTGCCGCTGCCGAAGCAGGGTTGGTACCACTGCCGCCTCAGCAGTCCAACGATTTCGACGCACTGCTGGCACGGCGCGTCACCTGCCGGAACTTCGATGTCACCCGACCACTGCCACTGCCCCTGCTGAGCCAGATGCTGCAGCGGGCATTCGGCAGCAGCAGCTGCCAGCGAGAAGGCGATGATCTGGTGTTCCTGAAGAAGAACGTACCCTCAGGCGGCGGACTGCATCCTGTCGAAGCCTACGTGCTGGTGCGCAATGTCAATGGACTTGCTGCCGGCATGTATCTCTATCGAGCGCAGGGCCACGGACTGATGCCGATTGATTGCCCCGTGGCCATCGATCGCGACTTCGTGATGTCCATGGTCGGGCAGCAGCACTGGTTTGCGGATGCGCATGTGCTGGTGATCCTGGCCCCGCGTTTCAACAGGACGTACTGGAAGTATCGTCAGCATGGGAAAAGCTATCGGGTTGTCGCGATGGAGGCGGGACATCTATCGCAGACGCTGTATCTGGCGGCCACGGATGCCGGCCTGGGAGCATTCATTACTGCGGCGATCAACGAAAAGCCGATCGAACGAGCCCTGGGCCTGGACACGATCAATGAGGGGGTGCTCGCGGTCTGCGGTTTCGGATGGCGTGCATCACGGATGACGACCAGCGAGCTGGACCCGGCAGGCGTGATCTGGAACCTTGAAGACCGCGCGGGCTGACCCCGCGCGGCCTCTGCCACATCACGCCGCTTCGAAGTCCACCAGCACCGCGCCATCACCCACCTG
The DNA here is from genome assembly GCF_059371315.1 of Stenotrophomonas sp. YJH_SMC_8. NCBI lineage: Bacteria > Pseudomonadati > Pseudomonadota > Gammaproteobacteria > Lysobacterales > Lysobacteraceae > Stenotrophomonas > Stenotrophomonas sp. YJH_SMC_8. The sequence goes on from NZ_JCAFUL010000007.1 coordinate 138,681, forward strand.
GTCGCCGGCCTTGGCGCGGTAGCCCTTCACCGTACCGTCGGCCGGTGCCTGCAGGGTGTGCTCCATCTTCATCGCTTCCAGCACCACCAGGGGTGTGCCGCGCTTGACCTCGGTACCGGCGGCGACCAGCGTGGCAACGATCTTGCCCGGCATCGGCGCCAGCAGGCTGCCGGCATCGGCCACGGCGTGGTCCGACTCGCCCACCGGATCATGCAGGGTGAAGCGGTGCTGGCCGTCGGCGCCGAACAGGTACAGCTGGTCGCCTTCGCGCAGCAGCTGCAGAGTCCAGCGGCGCTGGCCCAGCTGTGCCGCCAGGCTCTGTGCATCGGCCCTGCCGATCACCTGCACCGGTGCTGCGTCGTCGCACTGCACGCGCCAGCCATCGGCCTGCGGCCACACCTTCAGCGTGTGCCGGCGCTCGCCCTGCTGCAGCGGCAGCACGCGCGGGGCGGATGCGCCGAGGCGCCAGCCGTCCTGTGCCTGCCATGGCGAATGCGGGTCGCGGGCATCGGTGATGGCTCCTGCGGTGCTGGTCACGGCAGCCACCGCCGCCAGCAGCCACAGTGCATCGTCGCTGTCGCCCACGCGACTCAACGCCGCCTGTTCGCGTTCGATCAGCGCGGTGTCCAGCTTCGCATTGGCGAACGAATCGGTGTTCACCAGGCGACGCAGGAAACCGGCATTGGTGGTCACGCCCACCACCTGGCAGTCGGCCAGGGCCTGGCTCATGCGGCGCAGCGCGGCCTCGCGGTCCACGTCCCAGACGATCAGCTTGGCGATCATCGGGTCGTAGTACGGGGTGATGCTGTCGCCTTCCTCCACGCCGGTATCCACGCGCACGTTCGCCGAGGGCGTCGGCAGGCGCAGGCGGCGCAGGGTGCCGGTGGAGGGCAGGAAGCCGCGGTCGGCATCTTCGGCATACAGGCGTGCTTCGATGGCATGGCCGTGGATGGCCAGCTGTTCCTGGCGCAGCGGCATCGGCTGGCCACCGGCCACGCGCAGCTGCCATTCCACCAGGTCGGTGCCCGTGATGAACTCGGTGACCGGATGTTCCACCTGCAGGCGGGTATTCATTTCCATGAAGTAGAAATCGCCGTCCGGGCCGGCAATGAACTCCACCGTGCCTGCCCCGACGTAGCCCACCGCGCGCGCGGCATCGACCGCGGCCTTGCCCATCGCTGCACGGCGCTCGGCGCTCATGCCCGGTGCCGGGGCTTCTTCCAGCACCTTCTGGTGGCGGCGCTGCACCGAGCAGTCGCGCTCGAACAGGTAGACCGCATCACCGTGGGAATCGCCGAACACCTGGATCTCGATGTGGCGCGGGCGCTCGACGTACTTTTCCACCAGCACGTGGTCGTTGCCGAAGGCCGAGGCCGCCTCGCGCTGGCAGCTGGCCAGTGCATCGACGAAGTCCTCGCTGCGCTCGACCTTGCGCATGCCCTTGCCGCCGCCGCCAGCGCTGGCCTTGATCAGCACCGGGTAACCGATGGCATCGGCCTGCGCGCGCAGGAAGTCCGGTGCCTGCTGGTCGCCGTGGTAGCCCGGGGTCAGCGGCACGCCGGCCTTGGCCATCAGCGCCTTGGCCGCGCTCTTGTCACCCATCGCGCGGATGGCGCTGGCCGGCGGGCCGATGAAGGTGATGCCGGCGGCGGCGCAGGCGTCGGCGAAGTCGGCATTCTCGGACAGGAAGCCGTAGCCGGGGTGGATGGCCTGCGCGCCGGTCGCGCGTGCGGCATCGAGCAGGGCATCGCCGCGCAGGTAACTCTCACGCGCGGCGGCCGGGCCGATGTGGATGGCTTCGTCGGCCAGGCGCACGTGGCGCGCGTTGCGGTCGGCATCGGAGTACACCGCCACGGTGGCGATGCCGAGGCGGCGGCAGGTGGCGATGACGCGACAGGCGATTTCGCCGCGGTTGGCGATCAGGACTTTGGTGAACATGGCAACGGGCTTCATGGGAGCGTGCTCGGTCATGGCATGGGTTACATGCGGAACACGCCGAAGCGCGTCTGCTGTGGGGCGGCGTTGAGGCTGGCCGACAGCGCCAGGGCCAGTACGCGGCGGGTGTCGGCCGGATCGATCACGCCGTCGTCCCACAGGCGCGCGCTGGCGTAATACGGGTGGCCCTGCTGTTCGAACTGGTCGCGGATCGGCGCCTTGAACGCGTCTTCCTCCGCTGCCGGCCACTGCCCGCCCTTGGCTTCGATGCCATCGCGCTTGACCGTGGCCAGCACGCTGGCCGCCTGCTCGCCGCCCATCACGCCGATGCGCGCGTTCGGCCACATCCACAGGAAGTTCGGCGAGTACGCACGGCCGCACATGCCGTAGTTGCCGGCACCGAACGAACCACCGATCACCACGGTGAACTTGGGCACCCTGGCGCAGGCCACCGCCATCACCAGCTTGGCGCCGTCCTTGGCGATGCCGCCCTGTTCGTACTTGCGGCCGACCATGAAGCCGGTGATGTTCTGCAGGAATACCAGCGGGATGTTGCGCTGGGTGCACAGCTCGATGAAGTGCGCGCCCTTCAGTGCCGACTCGGAGAATAGGATGCCGTTGTTGGCGATGATGCCGATCGGGTAGCCGTTCAGATGTGCGAAGCCGGTGACCAGCGTTGCACCGTAGCGCGGCTTGAACTCGTCGAAGCGCGAGCCATCGACCAGCCGCGCGATCACTTCGCGCACGTCGTAGGGCTTGCGCGTATCGGCGGGAATCACGCCATACAGTTCATGCGCCGGCAGCAGCGGTTCCTCGGGCGGCTGCACTGCCATCGCCGGTTCCGGCTTGCGCCAGTTCAGCTGGGCGATGATCGCGCGTACCCGCGCCAGCGCCTGCAGGTCGTTGTCGGCCATGTGGTCGGCCACGCCGGAAATGCGCGTATGCACGTCGGCACCGCCCAGTTCCTCGGCGGTAACCACTTCACCGGTGGCCGCCTTCACGAGCGGCGGGCCGCCCAGGAAGATGGTGCCCTGTTCGCGCACGATTACCGTCTCGTCGCTCATCGCCGGCACGTAGGCGCCACCGGCGGTGCAGCTGCCCATCACGCAGGCGATCTGCGGAATGCCCTGCGCCGACAGGTTGGCCTGGTTGTAGAAGATGCGGCCGAAATGGTCGCGGTCGGGGAAGACTTCATCCTGCAGCGGCAGGAACGCGCCGCCGGAGTCGACCAGGTAGATGCAGGGCAGGTGGTTCTGCTCGGCGATCTCCTGCGCGCGCAGGTGCTTCTTCACCGTCATCGGGTAGTAGGTGCCGCCCTTGACCGTGGCGTCGTTGGCCACGATCACGCATTCCACGCCGCTCACGCGGCCGATGCCGGCCACCACGCCAGCGGCAGGCACGGCGTCTTCATACATGCCGTGCGCGGCCAGCGGCGCGATTTCCAGGAAGGCGCTGCCGGGGTCGAGCAGGGCGTCGATGCGGTCGCGCACCAGCAGCTTGCCGCGTGCGGTGTGCTTGGCGCGTGCCGCCTCGTTGCCGCCCAGTGCGGTGCGGGCAAGCGTGGCGTGCAGGTCGTCGACCACGGCCTGCATGGCCGCGCGGTTGGCTTCAAAGGTATCGCTGCCCGGTTGCAGCTGGCTGTTCAGGACGGTCATCGCGGTGGCCTTACAGGGTGCGCTGGAACAGTTCGCGGCCGATCAGCATGCGGCGGATCTCCGAGGTGCCGGCGCCGATTTCATACAGCTTGGCGTCGCGCCACAAACGGCCGGTCGGGTATTCGTTGATGTAGCCGTTGCCGCCCAGAATCTGGATCGCCTGGCCGGTCAGCCAGGTGGCCTTCTCGGCGGCATACAGGATGGCACCGGCTGCGTCCTGGCGGGTGGTGCGGCCCTGGTCGCAGGCGCGCGCCACGGCATACACATAGGCGCGGCAGGCGCCGAGGCCCACGTACATGTCGGCGATCTTGGCCTGGATCAGCTGGAAGCTTCCGATCGCCTCGCCGAACTGGTGACGCTCGTGCACGTATGGCATCACCACGTCCATCGCCGCAGCCATCAGGCCCAGCGGGCCGCCGGACAGTACCACGCGCTCGTAGTCCAGGCCGGACATCAGCACGCGCACGCCGCCACCGACCTGGCCCAGTACGTTTTCTTCCGGCACTTCGCAGTCCTGGAACACCAGCTCGCAGGTGGGCGAGGAACGCATGCCCAGCTTGTCCAGCTTCTGCGCGGTGGAGAAGCCCTTCATGCCCTTCTCGACCAGGAAGGCGGTGATGCCCTTGGCGCCGGCGTCCATGTCGGTCTTGGCATAGACCACCAGCACGTCGGCATCCGGGCCGTTGGTGATCCACATCTTGTTGCCGTTGAGCACGTAGCGGTCGCCACGCTTGTCGGCGCGCAGCTTCATCGACACCACGTCCGAACCGGCACCCGGTTCGCTCATCGCCAGCGCGCCGACCTTGGCGCCGCTGCACAGGTCGGGCAGGAAGCGCTGCTTCTGTTCCTCGTTGCCGTTCTTGCGCAGTTGGTTCACGCACAGGTTGGAGTGCGCGCCATAGGACAGGCCGATGCCGCCGGAGGCGCGCGAGATTTCTTCCATCGCCACCACGTGGGCCAGGTAACCCATGCCGGTGCCGCCGTATGCTTCCTCCACGGTGAGGCCGAGCAGGCCCTGTTCGCCCAGCTTGGGCCACAGGGCCAGCGGGAACTGGTTGGTGGCATCGGCCTCGGCGGCCAGCGGTGCGACCTCGGCGGCGGCAAAATGGGCCACGCTCTGGCGCAGCAGGTCGATGTCTTCGCCAAGATCGAAGTTCAGGGATGGCACGTGCATTGTGGTGGCTCCACGGCGGGATGGCAGGAAATGGACGCACCCGGCGGGGGAGCGGGCGGCGGTCTGCAGGACCGCTGCCCGCACGGGCGATTGGACCCCAGCGTAGCGGGGTTCGGGCAAGAAGTGAATACGAATTCAAAAATTGAAACTAGAATCAGAACATGGCCTATAAACGCTCTGCATTGATGGAAGAACGCCTGGCCGGGGCCCGTGAAAGGATCCTGCTGGCCACCCGCGAGCTGGTCGCCACCGGCGGCTGGCGCAACGCCCCGGTGACCGCCGTAGCGACCCAGGCCGGGGTATCCACCGGCCTGATCTACCGCCACTTCCCGTCCAAGGCCGAACTGTTCGTGGAGGTGCTCAACGCCGCCGTGGCCCATGAAGTAGCGATCATGGAGCGCATCGCCAGTGGTCCGGAGGCGGCCAGCGAGCGGCTGCGGCTGGCGATCACCGCCTTCGTCCGCCGCGCCCTGGCCGGGCCGGGGCTGGCCCATGCCTTCATCGTCGAGCCGGTCGACCCGGACGTGGAAGCCGAACGCATGCGCGGTCGTCGTGCCTTTGGGGATGTCTTCCTGCGCCTGGTGGAAGAGGGCGTGGCCGCCGGTGAGCTGCCGGCGCAGGACGCGCACGCCACGGCCGCGTGCCTGGTCGGTGCCTTCACCGAAGCGATGGTCGGCCCGACCGCGCCCAGCCGCGAAGCGCACCGCGACGAAGGCGCACTGGTGGATGCGATCTGCAGCTTCTGCCTGCGCGCGATCGGCGCCCCCGCAAAACGGTAGCGCCGGGCCATGCCCGGCGGCTGTTGCCGCGCTTGCGTTGCCGGGGTCAGATCCCTTTTGCATCGCAAAAGGGATCTGACCCCAGCCCCCGGCATGTTGCGCCGCATCAGCAGTGACGCCTGTTGTCGCACGCAAAGTGCGTTCTATACTCGGCCCATCACGCAGTCGCTCAGCCGTGGTCCAACGACTATCAGCCAGGGGTAACGAAGAGTGCGGAATTACGATCTGGAGTTCCTGAAACGCTTCTCCATGGTGATCGCGCTGCTGGCGACCATCACCCTCGGCCTCATCCTCCTTGCCGCCTACATCCACACCCGGATTCCGCCCGAGGTGTCGCCGACCGCGGCCAAACGCACCGAACAGCGCATCTCGCCCACCGGCGCGGTCTATGCCGGCAGCACCGGTGCCGCCGCACAGGCCGCGGCCAAGGCCGCCGCGCTGGCCAAGGCGGCGTCGCAGGTGGCCTATGGCGGCACCAAGGACGGCAAGGTCATCTTCGACAACCTGTGCACTGCCTGCCACACCACGGGCGTGGGCATGGCGCCAACGCTGGACCACTCGCACTGGGACAAGCGCATCGCGCAGGGCAAGGACACGCTCTACAAGCACGCCATCGAGGGCTATACCGGCCCGGACGGCGGCATCATGCCCCCCAAGGGCGGCAACCCGGCGCTGACCGAGGAGCAGATCCACGCCACCGTGGACTGGATGCTGGGCAACCTGAAATAGCCTCCGAACGGCGGAACGGCCAAACCACTGGATGGCCGAACTGCTGAACCGCCGAACCGCCGAACGACCGAATCGCCTAACCGCCTAACCGCCTAACCGCCGAATCGCCGAATCGCCGAATCGCCGGTAGAGTCGACTGTTAGTCGACTGCTCTTCCCAACGCCGCCGGAAAGCCCGCGCTGCGCGCGACAGTCGACTAACAGTCGACTCTACCGCCGGTCACGCCGGTCACGCCGGTCATGCCGGTCACCCCGGTCACGCCGGTCGCCGCCCCGGCTTTGCCCACCGAGGCCTGATCGCCCATATTCCCCCGCCCGCAAGCGGGGTTTCGCATTTCAGGGTTAGTCTGTGCGCCCTCCTCCCTGGAATCGCCCGTCGATGCGCCGCCGTTCCCTTGCTCTTGCCCTGTCCCTGCTGCTGCCGGCCAGCGCCTTTGCCCAGGCCCAGCCGCAGGCCGCACCGGCTACGACGCCCGCTGCCGCGCGCAGCAGCGCTACCGTGGTGCTGGCCGCCGCACCGGCCGACTGGCGCGCGCTGGACGGCCAGCGCGTGCGCATCGCCGCGCCGCTCACCCTGGCCGGTACCGACGGTCTGGAGCGCTTCGGCCAGCTCACTGTCGCCTTCGATGGTCGCCTCTGGCAGCCCACCGAAGTGGCCGCGCCGGGTACTGCCGGCTACGAGCAGGTGATGGCCGACAACCTGCGCCGCCGCCTGGTGCTGGACGACGGCAGTGATGCGCGCGACCCGGCCAGCGTGCCGTACCTGCCGGGCAACCCGGTGCTGCGCACCGGCATGCAGCTGCGCAACGTGGAAGGTGTCGTGCACGTGGACGCGCAGGGGCGCCCGCGCCTGCAGGTCGAAGGTGTGCTGAAGCTGCCGGAGCTGAAGCGCCCGGCGGTGCCGATGGTGGCGGGCAGCCTGCACGTGGCGGCCTTCAACCTGGAAAACTTCTTCAACGGCGATGGCCAGGGCGGCGGCTTCCCGACCCTGCGCGGTGCACGCACGCTGGACGAGCACAAGGCACAGGTGGCCAAGCTGGTCACCACGGTCAACGCGCTCGGTGCCGATGTCGCGGCGCTGATGGAGCTGGAGAACGATGGTTATGGCCCGCAGTCGGCAATCGCCGAGCTGGTCGATGCGCTCAACCGCGACCGTGGCGCGCAGGGCGACTGGCGTTTCGTCGATGCTGGCAACGGCCCCGGTGACAACCCGATCCGGGTTGGCATCATCTACCGCAGCAGCCGCCTGCAGCCGCTGGGCAAGCCGGCCACGCTGACCGGCGGCCCGTTCGTCGAGCACAGCCGCGTACCGCTGGCGCAGGCCTTCCACGGCAAGCAGGGCGCGCCGTTCGTGGTGGTGGCCAACCACTTCAAGTCGAAGGGTTGCCGCGACGCCGCTGGTGCCGACGCCGACCGCAACGACAACCAGGGCTGCTGGAATGCCACCCGCGTGACCTCGGCGCAGCAGCTGCATGCCTGGCTGCAGACCGACCCCACCGGTACCGGCGCCAAGGACGCCGTGCTGCTGGGTGATTTCAACGCCTACGCGATGGAAGACCCGATCCGCACCCTGCATGACCTGGGCTGGCAGGACGCGTTCAAGGTCGCCAAGGTCGAGCATCCCTACAGCTACGTCTACAACGGCTACACCGGCCGTCTTGACCACGCGCTGCTGAGCCCGGGCATGGCCAAGCGCCTGCGCGGTGCCGCCGAATGGCACAGCAACGCCGACGAGCAGGACGCCAGCGGCTACCAGGGCCGCAACGTGCAGGGCCCGTGGCGCAGCTCCGACCACGACCCGCTGCTGCTGGGCTTCGACAAATAACCCCTCCAACGCCGGGGTCGCGGCAGGGGTCGGATCCCATTCCGTTGGAATGGGATCCGACCCCTGGCCGCGCTCAGCCCCAGGCGATCAACCCGATCGCCAGCACCGCCAGCGCCAGGCCGGCGCGGTTCCACTTCGTGGTCGCCTCGCCGAAGGCGAACACGCCCACCAGCGCACCCAGCACCACCACGCCGATGTTCATGCCGGCGAACACGGTGGCCGGGCTCTGCGGCATTGCCTGGTGCGCATGCACATAGAAAAGAATATTGCCGCCATTGAGCAGGCCCAGCAGCGCGCCGGCGCCGAGGTTGCGCCAGGCCAGCCGGCTGCGACCACTGAAGTGACGCCACAGCTGCAGCGCCAGCATCAGCACGAAGGCCACGCTGAAGCTGGCCAGCACTGCCGCCATCGACGGCGTGCCGGACAACGCCACCTGCTTGAGCAGCACGTCGACCACTGCAAACCCTGCCCATACGCCCAGCAGCCAGCCCCAGCCACCGGGCGAGGATGCCACCGCCGGGCCGCGCGGACGCAGGCTGATCGCCACCATCGCCAGCAGGCCCAGGCCGAGCCCGACCAGCTTCCACGGCGTCGCGGTCTGGCCGAAGAACAGGAACGCCGCGGCCAGTGACAACAGCAGCGACAGGCGCTGTGCCACATCGCTGCGGACGATGCCGGCCACCGCCACCGCGCGGCCCAGCACCAGGAAAATCGAGGGCAGTACCACCGCCAGCGCCAGCAATGTCAGCCACGGCGCATGCGGCGCGCGCAAGGCATCCAGCGGCGGCTGCAGCACCACCGCTGTCATTGTCGCGGCCACCAGGTAGTTCCAGGTGACCATCTGCGCGACATCCAGCTGGCGGCGGTTGGCCAGCTTCAACAACACCGAAACCAGCACGCTGCAGATCACGGCCAAAGACAGGTAGAGCATGGGGCGGGCACAGGGCAGGGGCGGGGGACGGTATCATGGTGCCATGCACAAGCCCTCGTTCCCCGTCGCCCCCGGCGAAACCGCCTGCCTCGAACTGGACGGCCCGGCCGGCCCGCTGGAAGTGGTCGTCGACCTGCCCAAGGCCGATGTGCCGGTGCAGCCGATCGTGGCCATCATCTGCCATCCGTTGTCCACCGAAGGCGGCACCCTGCATAACAAGGTGGTCACCATGACCGCCACCACCCTGCGCGAGCTGGGCATCACCACGGTGCGCTTCAACTTCCGCAGCGTCGGTGGTTCGGCCGGTGAGTTCGACCACGGCGTGGGCGAGCAGGACGACCTGAAGGCCGTGGCCGCCTGGGTGCGGAGCCAGCGCCCCGACGACCGCCTGTGGCTGGCCGGTTTCAGTTTCGGTTCGTTCGTTTCGCTGAAGGCCGCTGCCGAGCTGCAGCCCGAAGCGCTGATCTCGATCGCGCCGCCGGCCGGCCGCTGGGATTTCGATGGCATCGCACCGCCAGCGCGCTGGCTGGTGATCCAGGGCGAGCAGGACGAGATCGTCGATCCGCAGGCCGTCTACCAGTGGCTGGATACGCTGGATTTCCCGCATGAGCTGGTGCGCATGCCCGAGACCAGCCACTTCTTCCACCGCAAGCTGATCGACCTGCGCGGCGCGCTGACCCACGGCGTGAAGCATTGGCTGGGCGCAGCGGCATGAGTGCAACCGAGTTGACCCCGTCGCAGCGGTACGCGGAAGGGGTCGCCCGTGGCGACTGGCAGAACGACCCGGCCCAGCATGCGGCGCTGGCCGAGCTGGACCGCATCCACCTGGGCCTGCTGGACAGCGCCGAGGACGGCTGGCTGGACCGCCTGTCCTCGTTCTGGAAGAAGCCCGAGCCGGTGAAGGGCCTGTACTTCTGGGGTGGCGTCGGCCGCGGCAAGACCTTCCTGGTCGACCTGTTCTACGACGGCCTGCCGATCAAGCAGAAGTACCGCACGCACTTCCACCGTTTCATGCGCAGCGTCCACGAGCGCCTGCGCGAGCACCAGGGCCAGAGCGACCCGCTGGCGAAGATCGCCCAGGAATGGCGCAGCAATCTGCGGGTGCTGGTGCTGGACGAGTTCTTCGTCACCGACATCGGCGATGCCATGCTGCTGGCGCGGTTGCTGGAGCGCCTGTTCGCCGAGGGCGTGACCCTGGTCACCACCTCCAACACGGCGGTGGAGAACCTGTACCTCAACGGACTGCAGCGCGAGAGCTTCCTGCCGGCGATCGGCCTGCTGCAGCGCTTCTGCGTCGAGCTGTACGCCGAAGGCACCGAGGATTACCGCATGCGCGCGCTGACCCGCTCGCCGGTATACCGCGCGCCGCTGGCGGCCGACAGCGATGAGTGGCTGGCCACGCGCTGGAACGAACTGAGTGGCGGCCAGCCGGCCAAGGCCGGCAACATCGAGATCGAAGGTCGCAAGATTCCGGTGCGCGGCCGTGGCAAGAGCATCGCCTGGTTCGATTTCGCCGCGCTGTGCGAAGGCCCGCGCGGCCCGTCGGACTACATCGAGATCGCGCACGAATTCAACACGGTGCTGCTGGGCGGCATTCCCGCCTTCGACCGCCTGAACGAAGATGCCGCGCGCCGCTTCGTCAATCTGATCGATGAGCTGTACGACCGCCACGTCAACCTGGTCTGCACCGCCAGCACCTCGCCGATCGAGCTGTATACCGGCCAGCGCCTGCAGGGCGCCTTCGAGCGCACCGCCTCGCGCCTGATCGAAATGCAGAGTGCCGAATACCTGGGCACCCCGCACCGGGCGTGATGGCGGTTCACTGTAGAGCCGAGCCCACGCTCGGCTGCTTCTGGATAATGTGCCGAAAGGCAGCCGAGCGTGGGCTCGGCTCTACAACAGCGCCGCGCGGTTATCGGGAGGGGGCAACCGCGGTCCCCAACGGCCGCTCATCCGGCCCGGCCGACACATGCAGGCCCGCACCATCACCATGCTTTACCCGCACGCTGTCGCCGCGCTCCAGCAGCCGCAGCGGCTGCCCCTGGTAGCGCAGCTCCAGCGCGTCGTGGGCATCCGCCAGCGACTGCACCAGCGGGCACAGCGCCATCGCCTTGGCCTCCAGCTGATGGCTGCGCGCTTCCATGCGGCGGTCGACTTCGGCATCGAGGCGGTCGGCGCGGCGCTCCATGGCGCCGGCGCGGCCGGTGAACACCTGCCACAGCACGCTGCGGGTCATCGACGTGGCCATCGTCTCGGCCATCTGCTCGATGTGCGCGTCGAAACCATCGCTGAAGCTCGCCTGTTCCCAGTAGCCGCGGCCCAGGCTGGCGTCGATCCAGTCCTGCATCTCGCCGCGCATCGCGCGCATCTGGCGGTTGCGCGACTTACCGGTGATGGCTTCGAAGGCGGCGTCCAGCGCATCGAAGGTGACCCCGGAGACTTCGTGGGCGAGCGCAGTGGCGGCCGGCATCAGCTGGCGGGCGCCGGCCTCCATCTGCCGCAGGCGGGCGGCGTCGGTGGCGCTGACCGGCACCATCGTGCCGTCCAGGCTCAGCTCGCCGTCGTGGAACACCACTTCATGCGGCGCCTGCGGGCCATGCCGCAGCCAGATGCCGCCGCCGTCCACCAGCACGTCGTAGTCGGTGTGGATGCCGCACTGGTCCGAACGCAGGTCCGGCCCCTCGGCGGCCAGCGCGGGAGCGGCGAACAGGGCAGGCAGCAGGGCCAGAGCGGGCAGGCGCAGGCGCATCGGAACATCCTTCTCCGGAACCGGAGGACCAGCATCCGCTGCCGGCGCGCGGGCGTCACCGGCCGGAAGTCACCCGTCCACCGCATTCCCACCGGCTGCCCACCACCTATCCACAGGGTTGTCCCTAGCCAGCTTCATCACTGTCATGTGAAGCTGTCATTGTTCCGTTTCCGCGGTGCGTTGTGCCACCGCAGTGACGCCTTCCGGGCTTGACTGCGCAGCCCGTTCCGGCAGGTCTGAAACGTCTGATCCGGGCGCCGATGGCACGATCCTTGCGGCGCAAGGGATTGCCGAATTTCACTACATTTGGCGTTGACGGACCCCATTACCCCCACTATCTTGTGGCCGTCGGTCGCAGCAACCCCAATTCCAGGGGGTGGCAGCAGCACCCATCCGCGATCGTCAACGGCAGTGGCAGGCGCAGGGTCTCATCCCCTGCGACGCCGTCCTGCCATCCTGGGCTGTCATGTCCCGGGCTGCGTCACCCGATGCATCGAGCACCCACCAATCACGCCAAGAGGACACACGCCGTGACCACCGAATCCAGCGCCACCATCGAGAAGGAAAGCGAATTCCTGTTGACGTCGCCGCCGACGGCCAACGCGATGAGTGTGACCAAGCGCAATGGCACGACCGAGCTGGTGGACCTGAACAAGATCGTGCGCGCGGTGCAGCGTTCCTCCGAAGGCCTGCACGCCGTCGATCCGATGCGCGTGGCCACCCGCACCATTTCCGGCCTGTACAACGGCGCCACCACCCGCGAGCTGGACGAACTGTCCATCCGTACCGCCGCCCTGCTGATCGGTGAAGAGCCCGAGTACGGCCGCCTTGCTGCGCGCCTGCTGGCCAACTACATCGCCAAGGAAGTCTCGGGCCAGGAAATCTACGCTTTCTCGCAGTCGGTCAGCCGTGGCCATGAAGTCGGCCTGATCAACGACCGCCTGCTGAACTTCGTGCAGACCAACGCGCGCAAGCTCAACGACGCCATCGACATCTCGCTGGACCTGAACTTCGATTACTTCGGCCTGCGTACCCTGTACGACCGCTACCTGCTGCGCCACCCGCACACCCGCAAGGTGATCGAGACCCCGCAGCAGTTCTTCCTGCGCATCGCCAGCGCGCTGAGCGAGGACGTGTCCGAGACCCTGGCGCTGTACAAGCGCATGGGCAACCTGGACTACCTGCCGTCCAGCCCGACCCTGTTCAACTCCGGTACCACCCACGAGCAGCTGTCCTCGTGCTTCCTGCTGGATTCGCCGCAGGACTCGCTGGAGTCGATCTATTCCAAGTACGGCGACATCGCCCAGCTGTCGAAGTTCTCCGGCGGCATCGGCGTCAGCTACACCCGCGTGCGTTCGCGTGGTTCGCTCATCAAGTCGACCAACGGCCACTCCAACGGCATCGTGCCGTGGCTGAAGACCATGGATTCGTCCGTGGCCGCAGTGAACCAGGGTGGCAAGCGCAAGGGCGCAGCCTGCGTGTACCTGGAAACCTGGCATGCCGACATCGAGGACTTCCTCGAGCTGCGTGACAACACCGGTGACGAAGCCCGTCGTGCGCACAACCTGAACCTGGCCAACTGGGTGCCGGACCTGTTCATGAAGCGCGTCGAAGCCGACCAGGAATGGTCGCTGTTCGATCCGCGCGTCGTGCCGGAGTTCACCGACCTGTTCGGCGAAGCCTTCGAGGCCGCCTACCTGCAGGCCGAAGCGCAGGGCAAGGCCAACCGCACCATCTCCGCGCGCAAGCTGTACGCCCGCATGATGCGTACGCTGGCCGAGACCGGCAACGGCTGGATGACCTTCAAGGACAAGTGCAACCGCGCCAGCAACCAGACCCTGCGTCCGGGCAACGTGATCCACCTGTCCAACCTGTGCACCGAAATCCTGGAAGTCACTTCCAACGATGAAACCGCGGTGTGCAACCTGGGTTCGATCAACCTGGGCAACCACTTCGACGAGCACAACGAGTTCGACTTCGAGAAGCTGGCCGAGACCGTGCGCCTGGCCGTGCGCCAGCTCGACCGCGTCATCGACCTGAACTTCTACCCGATCGAAACCGCCCGCCGCGCCAACCTGCGCTGGCGTCCGGTCGGCCTGGGCTGCATGGGCCTGCAGGACGTGTTCTTCCGCAAGCGCCTGCCGTTCGACAGCGCCGAAGCCCGCACCCTGTCGAAGAAGATCGCCGAAACGATCTACTTCCACGCCCTGGAAACCTCGGCCGAACTGGCCCAGGAACGCGGCAAGCACCCGTCGTTCAACGATACCCGTGCCGCCAGCGGCGAACTGCAGTTCGATGCCTGGAACGTGGTGCCGGAAGACACCGCACGCTGGGATGCCCTGCGTGAGCGCATCAAGGAACACGGCCTGCGCAACTCGCTGATGATCGCGATCGCCCCGACCGCGACCATCGCCTCGATCGCCGGCTGCTACGAGTGCGTCGAGCCGCAGGTGTCCAACCTGTTCAAGCGCGAGACCCTGTCCGGTGACTTCCTGCAGGTCAACCGCTACCTGGTGAACGAGCTGAAGAAGCTGGGCCTGTGGACCGCCGACATGCGCGATGCCATCAAGCTGGCCGAAGGCTCCATCGCCGGCGTGGCGCAGATTCCGGAAACGCTGCGCGAGGTCTACCGCACCGCGTGGGAACTGCCGATGCGTTCGCTGATCGACATGGCCGCCGAGCGTGGTGCCTTCATCGACCAGTCGGCCTCGCTCAACCTGTTCATGGAAAGCCCGAACATCGGCGCGATGTCCTCCATGTACATGTACGCCTGGAAGCAGGGCATCAAGACCACCTACTACCTGCGCTCGCGCCCGGCCACCAAGATCGCCAAGACCACGGTGAGCACCGCAGCCCCGGCCAAGGTGTTCAGCCCGGACGAAGCCATCGCCTGCTCGCTGGAAAACCCGGAAGCCTGCGAGGCCTGCCAGTAAAACGCGCTGTGCCGGCTCTGCCGGCACCTCGCACCTGTAGAGCCGAGCCATGCTCGGCTGCGGAAAAACACCCACGGTAGCGCCGGGCCATGCCCGGCGTCTCACCCAGGAATTCAAGGAAACACCCATGGCCGACAAGCCCAAGCAGATGCTGCTCGATCCCGGTTTTGAACTGACCCTGCGCCCGATGCGCTACCCGCAGTTCTATGACATGTACCGGAATGCGATCAAGAACACCTGGACGGTGGAAGAGATCAACTTCCAGATCGACATCACCGACCTGCACAGCAAGATGTCGCCGGGTGAGCGCCACCTGATCCACCGCCTGGTCGCGTTCTTCGCCACCGGCGACTCGATCGTGTCCAACAACCTGGTGCTGAACCTGTACCAGCATCTGAATGCGCCGGAAGCGCGCATGTACCTGTCGCGCCAGCTGTATGAAGAAGCGCTGCACGTGCAGTTCTACCTGACCCTGCTCGACAACTACCTGCCGGACCCGGAAGAGCGCGCCAAGGCGTTCTCGGCGGTGGAGAACATCGACTCGATCAAGAAGAAGGCCGATTTCTGCTTCAAGTGGATCGACTCGATCCAGGACCTGAAGCGCATCGAGACCCGTGCCGAGCGTCGCCAGTTCCTGCTCAACCAGATCTGCTTCGCCGCCTGCATCGAAGGCCTGTTCTTCTTCGCCGCGTTCGCCTACGTGTACTACTTCCGTTCGCGCGGCCTGCTGCCGGGCCTGGCCTCGGGCACCAACTGGGTGTTCCGCGACGAGAGCGCACACATGGAGTTCGCGTTCGAGTCGGTGCGCGTGGTGCGTGAGGAAGAACCGGACCTGTTCGACGAAGAGATGAAGCAGCAGGTCTACGACATGCTTGCCGAAGCCATCGAATGCGAAGTGCAGTTCGCCGAGGACGTGTTGTCCGGCGGCGTGGCGGGCATCTCCACCCGCGACATGCGCCAGTATCTGCAGCACTGCGCCGACCAGCATTTCGCCAAGCTGGGCATGGAAAAGAAGTACAACGTGCGCAACCCGCTGCCGTTCATGGAACTGCAGGACGTGCAGGAGCTGACCAACTTCTTCGAACGCCGCGTCTCGGCCTACCAGGTCGGCGTGCAGGGCGAAGTCGCCTTCGACATGAACTTCTGATCGAACCGGTCAGGCCTGTCGTAACGAAGAACCCCGGCCAGTGCCGGGGTTTTTTTTGTTGCGCATCAGCAGGATGGGCTATTCTCGCTGGACTCCAGCGGCGGCGGTGCGTCGTATCCATGCCGGGCCTGGAGAGGAAGAGGGGATGCCACTGCAGGAATGACGCGCGGACAATCCCTGCGCCGCGTTCCCGTATGCGTGTCCCTGCCATGGTGGTGGAATTGAATGGACCCTGGAGGTCGCAATGGAGACTGCAGTGCCTGGAACAGCCACCCGCAAGACCGTGCTTCGTGGATGGATGGGAGGACTGTTCGCCGTCCTGGTCGCCTGTCCGTCCCTCGCCCATGGCACGAACTGCGATTCCAAGGTGGCCAACGTTTCCATCGATGCCAGCGGCAAGGTGTTCGTGGCAACCACCGTCTCGCCCATCCACGCGGTCTGCAACATCGTCAGCAAAGGCGACTTCAGCATGCCGCCGGAGGTCTGCAAGGCAACCTACGCCATGCTGATGAGCGCGAAGGTCTCCGCCGTTCCCATCCGCCTGTACTACACCAGCGTGCCGCAATGTGGCGACATCAAGGCCTGGTCGGCACAACCGAGCTTCTACCACGCCGAACTGTTCTGATCACGGGGCCGGGCGCATCACCTGGAGGGCACGCCGCGATCAGCGCCGCCCTTCCACCGCCATGCGTACCGCCAGCCCGGCCAGCACCGTGCCCATCAGCCAGCGCTGCACCATCTGCCAGGTCGGGCGTGCAGCCAGGAAGCCGGCGATGCTGCCCGCAGTCAGCGCGATCATGCCGTTCACGCTGACGCTGACCAGAATCTGGGTGGAGCCCAGCACGATCGACTGCATCAGCACACTGCCTTCGCCGTCGGGATGCAGGAACTGCGGCAGCAGCGACAGGTACATCACGGCCACCTTCGGGTTCAGCAGATTGGTCAGAAAGCCCATCGTGAACAGCTTGCGCGGGCTGTCCTGCGGCAGGTCGCGCACCGCGAACGGCGAACGGCCCCCCGGCTTGAGCGCCTGCCAGGCCAGGTACAGCAGGTACAGCGCGCCGCCGATGCGCAGCGCGTCGTAGGCGAACGGTACCGTCATCAGCAGGGCGGTAATGCCCAGCGCCGCGCACAGCATGTAGAACACGAAGCCCAGCGCCACCCCGCCCAGCGAGATCAGTCCCGCCATCGGTCCCTGGCAGATCGAGCGCGAGATGACGTAGATCATGTTCGGCCCGGGCGTGATCACCATGGCCAGCGAGACCAGTGCAAAGGCCAGAAGGTCGGAAGTGGCGGGCATGGGCGGTCCTGGCGGTGGGCGTGGCGCAGTGTAGCGCCTGCCACGGGCGCGGCCTGCGCAGGCACCGCTGCCAAGTGGCCATTGCACATGCGTTCCGATGGCCGTCACGCCGGTCGCATAAAATTACCGGACCCCACACACCGAAGCACCCCCATGACCCCGATCCCCGAGACCGTGCCACCCACCGAAGTGCGCATGGCCGAAATCGTCTTCCCCAACCACACCAACCACCTCGGGACCTTGTTCGGTGGCCAGGCGCTGGCGTGGATGGACAAGGCCGCCTTCCTGGCCGCCGCGCGCTACTCGCGCCGCACCGTAGTGACCGCGCGCAGCGACCAGGTCGACTTCAAGCTGCCGATCCGCATCGGCCAGATGGTGGAAACCATCGGCCGCATCGTCGAAGTCGGCCGCAGTTCGATGAAGGTGGAGGTGGAACTGGTCGCCGAAGACCTGCACAGCGGCGAGCGCAAGCTGTGTACCCGCGGCCACTTCGTGATGATCGCGCTGGACGAGGAAGGCCATCCGATCGCGGTGCCGCCGCTGCCGGTGGCCTGACCCGGCCGACCGGACCGGCGCTTGCGGGGGCGCGCACGCGCCCCCATCTGGCACCCATGACCCCGCCGCTGACCGACTTCATCGACCGCGCCCAGCGCCTGTTCGTGCTGACCGGCGCCGGTTGCAGCACCGCCTCGGGCATTCCCGATTACCGCGATACCGACGGCCAGTGGAAACGTACGCCGCCGGTGACCTACCAGGCGTTCATGGGCGAGGCGGCCACCCGCCAGCGCTACTGGGCGCGCAGCCTGCTGGGCTGGCCGCGCTTCGGCCTGGCACGGCCCAATGGTACCCACCAGGCCCTGGCCGCACTGGAGGACAGCGGCAAGCTGCAGGTGCTGCTGACCCAGAACGTGGACGGCCTGCACCAGCGGGCCGGCAGCCGCAACGTGATCGACCTGCATGGCCGCCTGGACCTGGTGCGCTGCATGGGCTGCGAGCGCCGCAGCGGCCGCGAGGACTTCCAGCAGCGTCTGCTGGACGCCAACCCCGGCTGGGACGTGCTGGAGGCCGGCATCGCCCCCGACGGCGATGCCGATCTGGAGACCGATTTCTCCAGCTTCGTGGTGCCCGATTGCCCGTACTGCGGCGGCCTGCTGAAGCCAGATGTGGTGTTCTTCGGCGAAAACGTGCCGCGCGAGCGCGTGGAGGCGGTGCATGAGCACCTGCGGCAGGCCGACGCCGTGCTGGTGGTGGGCTCGTCGCTGATGGTCTATTCCGGCTTCCGCTTCGTGCAGGCGGCGGCCAGGGCAGGGTTGCCGGTGGCGGCGCTGAACCGAGGCCGCACCCGCGCCGATGACCTGCTGCAGTTCAAGGATGAGCGCGACTGCGCCGAGGCGCTGGCAGGGCTCGTTACCGGGTAGCGCCGGGCCATGCCCGGCGGAAACGGGGTGCCGCGCCGCACGTTCGCCGGGCATGGCCCGGCGCTACCCATCATGCGCCCCTGCGAAACAGCGATCCATCCAGGCGGTTGATTCGCAGGCCGTGCGGCGGTGCAATACGCACCCCCTTCGTCGTCCATCACCGTCTTGAGCCAGCTGTTTTCGCCGATCTCGTTCGGCCCCCTGACCCTGTCCAACCGCATCGTCATCGCGCCGATGTGCCAGTACTCCGCCGAAGACGGCCGTGCCAGCGACTGGCATGCCATGCACCTGGGCAACCTGGCCCAGTCCGGCGCCGGCCTGCTGATCCTGGAAGCCACCGCGGTCGAGCCGCGTGGCCGCATCAGCTGGGCCGACCTGGGCCTGTGGGATGACGGCACCGAAGCGGCACTGGCGCAGGTACTGACCAGCGTCCGCCGCTGGTCACCGATGCCGCTGGGCATCCAGCTCGGCCACGCCGGTCGCAAGGCATCGGTGAAGCGCCCGTGGGACGGCGGCGGCCAGCTGCCGGCCGATGATGCGCGTGGCTGGGCCACCGTGGCGCCGTCGCCGCTGCCGTTCCACGCCGCCGATCCGGCGCCGCAGGAGCTGGATGAGGCCGGCATTGCCGAAGTCGTCGCTGCCTTCGCCGCCAGCGCGGTGCGTGCCGAGCGCCTGGGCTTCGAGCTGATCGAGCTGCATGGCGCGCACGGTTACCTGCTGCACCAGTTCCTGTCGCCGCTGAGCAACCGCCGCACCGACGGCTACGGTGGCTCGCTGCCGAACCGCCTGCGCCTGCTGGTGGAAGTGTTCGACGCGGTGCGTGCGGCGGTGTCCGACAAGGTCGCCGTAGGCGTGCGCATTTCCGCCAGCGACTGGGTCGATGGCGGCTGGGATCTGGTGCAGAGCGAGGCATTGGCCCAAGTGCTGGATGCGCGTGGCTGCAACTTCCTGCATGTCTCCAGCGGCGGCCTCGACGAGCGCCAGAAGATCAGCGTCGGCCCGGGCTATCAGGTGCCGTTCGCAGCGGCGATCAAGGCCAAGGTGCGCATGCCGGTTATCGCCGTGGGCATGATCACGGAACCGGAGCAGGCCGAATCGATCCTGCGCCATCGCCACGCCGATGCGGTAGCGCTGGCACGCGGCATCCTCTACGACCCGCGCTGGCCGTGGCACGCCGCTGCTGCATTGCGCGACAGCGTGGAACCGGCGCCGCAGTACCTGCGCTGCGAGCCGCGCGATGCGCGCGGCGTGTTCAAGGCGCGCTGAAGCTCACACCCGCCAAGCCGGCGCCATGCCGGCCTGCAGGTGCTCGAACAGCGCGCGGATCTTGGCGGTGAAGTCGCGGCGGTCGCTGACGCAGAAATAGACCTCCATCGGCTCCGGACGCCACGCAGTATCGGCGCCGAACACCGCCTGCAGGCGGCCATCGCGCAGGTAGGGTTCGGCCACGAATGCGGCCAGCCGGGTGATGCCGGCACCGGCCGCCGCCAGCGTCGCCAGCGCATCGATGTCATCGCAGACCATGCTCGGTGGCAGCGCGGCGTCCACGCGCTGGCCGTCCTTCAGCAGCGTCCAGCGCAATGGTCGGCCATCGGTGGGAAAGCGGTGCAGCAGACCACGATGGCTGCCCAGGTCGGAGGGCTGCTGCGGGGTGCCGTGCGCCTTCAGGTAGGCCGGCGAGGCGCAGAACACGAACGGTACGCGCGCCAGTTGCCGCGCGACCACGCCATCTTCCAGCTGCGCACCGATGCGGATGCTGGCATCCACCGCTTCCGGCCCATGCTGCACGGCGCGGTCGGTCAGGCGCAGCTCCAGCTGCAGTTGTGGATAGCGCTGCTGCAGTGAAGGCAGCAACGGTGCCAGCACATGGCGACCGAACGCGCTGCTGCTGGCGATGCGCAGCGGCCCGGCCGGCTCGATGTCGCCGGCGGTGACCATGGCCTGCGCGCGTGCCAGGTCGGCTTCGATGTGGCGCACCTGGGCCAGGTACAGCGCACCGGCCTCGCTGAGGGCCAGCTGGCGCGTGCTTCGGTTCAGCAACCGTACGCCCAGATGTGCCTCCAGCCGGTTGATGTTCTGGCCGACTGCGGTGGCGCTGATGCCAAGGATGCGGGCCGCGGCGGCAATGCTGCCGGTCTCTGCGGTGCGGGTGAAGCTGCGGATCAGTTGCAACAGGTTCATGACCGACCAGCTTGCCATGGGGATGCCCAAGTATCGCTTGGGACTGAACCAAGCCGTTCGGTTGCATCGGTGACCATCGATCCGCCGGGCAGGGCGCTGCCCTACACTCGGGCAATGCGCCCCGATTCCATTCTTACCCTGTCCTGTCCCGACCGTACCGGCATCGTCTACCGCGTGTCCGGCCTGCTGTTCGACCACGGCTGCAACATCCTCGACGCCCAGCAGTTCGGTGATGAGGAAAGTGGCCGCTTCTTCCTGCGCGTGCACTTCGACCGCGACGCCAGCCTGCCGCTGGAGACCGTGCACACGAGCATGGCCGCGCTCGCCGAAGGCTTCGGCATGGACTGGCAGCTGCACGATGGCCGACGCCGCGCGCGCCTGCTGGTGCTGGTCAGCAAGCAGGGCCACTGCCTCAACGATCTGCTGTTCCGCGCCCACAGTGGCCAGCTGAAGGTGGACATCGCCGCGGTGGCCTCCAACCACGCCGACTTCGCGCCGCTGGCCGCGTCCTACCAGGTGCCGTTCCACCACCTGCCGGTGAACGCGGAAACACGCGCGGTACAGGAGCAGCAGATCATCGACCTGGTCGAGCGCGAGCGCATCGACCTGGTGGTGCTGGCGCGCTACATGCAGATCCTGTCGCCCACGCTGTGCCGCGCGCTGGCCGGCCGTGCGATCAACATCCACCACAGCTTCCTGCCCAGCTTCAAGGGCGCGCAGCCGTATCATCAGGCGCACGCACGCGGGGTCAAGATCATCGGTGCCACCGCGCACTACGTCACCGAGGATCTGGACGAAGGCCCGATCATCGAACAGGACGTGGCCCGCGTGGACCACGCGATGGCACCGCGCGAACTGGTGCGGCTGGGCAGCGATACCGAATCGCTGGTGCTGGCGCGCGCCGTGCGCCGGCATGTGGAGCACCGCATCCTGCTCAACGGGCACCGCACCGTCGTGTTCCGGTAGTGCCGGCCGCTGGCCGGCAACGGTAGCCATCCCGGGGTTGCCGGCCAGCGGCCGGCACTACCGTTTCGGGTCGGATTATCGGTAGCGCCGGGCCATGCCCGGCGGTCGCCCGTCAGGCGATCGCAATCCCCGCCTTGCCCAGCGCCTCGCGCACCATCGCGTCGTTGGCCTCGGTCACCGGTTTGGTCAGCTCCCACAGGAACTTCACCCGGAAGCCGGATTTCACCGCGTCCTGCGCGCTCCACAGCACGCAGTAGTCGCGGGCCAGGCCGCACACGTGCACTTCGCGGATGCGGCGCTCGTGCAGCCAGCCGGCCAGGCCAGTAGCCGGGCGTTCGCCATCGGGGCCGTGGTTCTCGCGGAAGGCGCTGTACGAATCCACCTGTTGGCGCGTGCCCTTGCGCAGGATCAGGTCGGCCACGGTCCAGTCCACGCCCGGATGCAGCGCGGCGCCATCGCTGCCCTGCACGCAATGGTCGGGCCACAGGGTCTGTGGCTGCGCGTGCAGCAGGATGGTCTCGAACGGACGCTTGCCGGGGTGCTGGCTGGCGAATGAGGCGTGATCGGCCGGGTGCCAGTCCTGGGTGGCCACCACCGTGCGGTAGCGGCGCTGCGCCAGCAGTCCAGCAATCGGTGCCACCAGCGCATCGCCCTGGTCGCAGGCCAGCGCGCCACCGGGCATGAAGTCCGGCTGCAGGTCGATCACCAGCAGGGCGACGTCGGCGGGCAGGGCGGTCATGGCAGGTCCACTACAACGTAAAGGGACGACCAGCGTGGCCGCCCCGGCGGCACAGGTCAATCGCCCTGCGGCGTCTCAGCGTCCTGCCCGTAGTACAGCAGGCCGATCTTGATCCGCTCGCGGCCGTTCTCGCGGCGATGGCGGTTGGCATCGCGCAGCGAGTACACGCAGCCGCAGTATTCCTGCTGGTAGAACTGCTCGCGCTTGCTGATCTCGATCATGCGGCTGGCACCACCGCCCTTGCGCCAGTTGTAGTCCCAGTACTGCAGGCCTTCATAGCGTGAGGCGGCGCGGATGCCGCAGTCGTTGATCTGCGCCATGTTCTTCCAGCGCGAGATGCCCAGCGACGAGCTGATGGTGTCGTAGCCGTGTTCATGCGCGTACAGCGCAGTGCGCTCGAAACGCATGTCGAAGCACATCGTGCAGCGGATGCCGCGCTCGGGTTCGTTCTCCATGCCACGCGCACGGCTGAACCAGTTGTCGGTGTCGTAGTCGCAGTCGATGAACGGAATGTCGTGCTGTTCGGCGAAGCGGATGTTCTCCTGCTTGCGCAGCTCGTACTCCTTCACCGGGTGGATGTTGGGGTTGTAGAAGAAGATCGCGTAGTCGATCCCGGAGGCGGTGATCGCCTCCATCACTTCGCCCGAACAGGGCGCGCAGCACGAATGCAGCAGCAGGCGCTTGCCGTCGGCAGGCAGGGTCAGGGTGGGGCGTTGGAGTTCGGTCATCGTCAGGTACCGCATGGACCGCCGGCAACGGCGGTGGCCCATGCATCAGCGCGTGGGTGGAACAGGGCGGGCCGGATACCGTGAAAAGGACGCGCGCGGCCGCGCGGCCTGCAGGCGCAGGACAACGACGGCCCCGGCACCCTCCCCGCGGAGAGTCCAGGTCGAGTCAGGGGACGGTCGTGTCCCCCGGCCGGGGCCGGTATTCGGGCTGATGGACACGGGCCGCAGCCCACCTACTACCTGCCGCTTCCCAGGCATGCGCCCAGTGCTGTTGGCAGGATTCGTTTCCATTCACCGCTGCGGGGCAGCTCCGGAATGGGCGCGCGAGGCGCCTTCACCGGATTCCCGTTTAAATCCCTGCCGCCATCCAGCCACGGCAGGGATACCTTCGGCGTGTGCACGGTGGACCCGTTGGCGGCGATGGTCAAGGTCCGCAGGGTGCAACCGTGCAGGCCCGTGGCGCATCCATGCTGCAGGACCACCTGGAACCCTGCCCATGGACAGCCTTGCCGCAACGCCCCCGCACGCCTGCACCGGACATCCTGCCGCCCCGACCCGTGCCAGGCGGCGCTGCCTGCCCGCATGGGCGCTGGGGCTGCTCTGCCTCTCCGGATGGACCCATGCATTGCCCTCAGCTGGCCGGCATGCGCACTGGCCACCGCGTCCGGTGAAGCCCTCATCGATGTTCCGTTCGAGGTTGTCGACGGGCGCATCTACCTGCAGGTGCAGGTCAACGACGCAGGCACGTTCCGCTTCGCCGTCGATACCGGTGCGAGCGGCATGGCGCGCGCCGATACCCGCCTGGTGCGCGCGCTGCACCTGCCGATGGGTGGCACCGCCTCCCATTCCGATGGCGTGCGCACCGCCGATGCCACCACGGTCCGCTTCGATTCGCTCACCCTGGGTGGTGTGCGTCGCCAGGGCGTGGTGGTGATCACCCGCGACTACAACGCCCGACAGTCCGAGGCCGCCGCCTTCGATGGGATCCTGGCGCGCGATTTCTTCGACGATGGCCTGCTGGCGCTCGACTTCCCACGCAAGCGGCTGCGCTTTCGCCGCGACCATCGATTGCTGCCGGGGCAGCCGGGCACGCTGGCTTACACGCGGGCCTTCCGCATTCCGGTGCAGATCGGCACGGTAACGACCGAAGCACAGTTGGACACCGGCGCGAACGTGGCGCTGGTGCTGCCTGCTGCACTCCATGAGCGCGTGGCCAGCGGCGTGGTTGTCCCGGGCGACCCGCTGACCCTCAGCCACGGCCGGATCCAGAGCGGCCGGGCACGGCTGGACGTGCCGCTGGTGGCCGGTGGCCTGACGCTGCGCAATCTCGACGTTCGCGTCTCTGATCGCTACCCGGAGGCGGTGATCGGCGCGCACGCACTGCAGGACGCGGCGGTGCTGATCGATGCGCGCAGCAAGCGCGTGGCGCTCTGTCCGCAGCAGCGTTGATTTGCCGGCCGGGCCTGGGCGGTGGATCCACGCCGTGCGTGGATGCCTCGGCTTCATGCTGCCGCCATGTACCGCTGCCAGAGGTGGTTGACCAGCTGCGTCTGCGGATCGTACTGGCGTTTGCGTTCAACGAATGCGTTCCACCGCGGATACGCGCGCTGGAACTGCTCGCGTGTGGCATGCGGGCGATACGGCAGGTAATAGCGTCCGCCACACTCCACCGCGGCGTCGATCAATGCGCGGGTCCAGCGTGTGGCCATCGTGTCGCCCCACGGATGCCGACGCTGCTTGTGGTACAGCACGAAGCAGAACACTTCTTCGCTTGCCCATGCCATCAATGCGGTTGCATCGGCCGGCGCATGGCGGATCGATACGTTCAGCGCATCGACGCGGTGGTGCTGCAGGATCGCCGCCATGCGCGTGGTGAAGGCCTGGAAGCTGCGCACCGGGATGAAATACTCCTGCAGCAGATAGGTCGACATCGCGCGGGTGCGGGGCTCCAATGCCGCCACATCCAGGCTTGCCTCCAGGTTTCGATGGATCACCCGCGGTTCGGCCATCTGCTGCTTCACCACCGAGCTCTGGCGCAGCTGTGGCCCGCCGGGCAGCTCGGTGACGGCCCAGATCATGTTCTGTTCGTGGGCATAATCAGCGCCCACCGGTATCAGTCGCCGGGTGTCGGTCAGTGGTGCCGTGCTGCGTCGCCAGGTCACGGTCAGCGGAGCGTCGAAACGGGGTGGCATGAGGTCGGCGTTGTGCATCAACGCATCTCTGCGTGACACCACGTTCTCGCGGAACCAGTGCGGGTAGTCGGCCAGCGCCACCCGTTCCATGTGCCGCGCCATGCGGTCGTTGTCGGCCAGGTCCAGTTCGACTTCGCTGACCACGCCCATCAGGCCGTAGCCACCGATGACCGCAGCGAACAGCTCCGGATGCAGGGTGCGCGAGGTCTCGATCACCTCGCCGGAGCGCAGCACCACCTGCAGCGCACGAATGGTCGAAGCGATACTGCCGCTGCGGACGTAGCGGCCATGGCAGTTCACCGAGACCGAGCCGCCGACGGTGAAGTTGCTGAAGCTCTGCATCACCTTCACCGACAGGTTGTGCGGGTCCAGCCATTCCTGCAGCGTGCGCCAGCGCATGCCGGCCTGCACGCGCACAGCCTTGCGGGCGATGTCCAGCCACAGCAGGCGGTTGCTGGGCGTCAGATCCAGCTGCAGGGCAGCGGTCGCGCTGGTCTGGCCGCCCATGCTGAATCGCCCACCGGCCACGCAGACAGTGCCGAGGTGCTGCTGCAGCGCCGCCTGCAGATCCGCCGTTCCGGCAATGGCCCGCACCCCGGCGACCTCGGTGGGTTCCAGCTGGCTGATGTCGTTGGCGATGCCCGCGCTGCGCCGCGTACAGGCATTGGCGGCAACGGCGGCTCCACAGCCTGCGATGAACGCGCGACGGGTGGTCATGGCAATCCCTGCATGAATGTCCTGGGTGCAGTGTGCCCGGGCTGGGCAGAGGCGGCCAGTGGCGCTTCCGTGGGCGGGTTCTCAGGCTGTGAGAAGGCTTCGCGTCATACTGCATCCGTAGCGTCGGATGGCATCTCGGGCACAGTCAGCGGGGGCAGGGTAGTGGCGGACAAGTACTGCGATCTGGTCATGAAAGGCGGCATCACCAGCGGTATCGTGTACCCCAATGCGGTACTGGCGCTGGCGCGCGAGTATCGCTTCAAGAGCATCGGCGGCACTTCGGCCGGCGCCATCGCCGCCGCCGTGGCGGCTGCGGCGGCCTGCGGTGATCGTCGTCAGCAGGCCGGCGAGCACCTGCCCGGCGATGCAGGCTATGGCGGGTTGTCGGCGGTGTCGGCGCAGCTGTCGCGGCGCGGCTTCATCTACAGCCTGTTCCAGCCCGCACGCGGGGCACGCGCGGCCTATCGCCTGCTGGTGGTGCTGACCGGCAATGCCAGCCTGCCGCACAAACTGCTGTGCCTGGCCGTTGCCGTGTTCGAGATCGCGCCGCTGGAAGTGCTGGTGTCGCTGGCGCTGCTGCTCGGCCTGGGCTGGTGGGGCGGTGGTTGGAGCGGTGTGGCGGCCACGCTGCTGCCGTCGCTGCTGTGTGCGTACGGTGCAGGTGTGGCCGGTGCCGCGCTTCGTGTGGCACGCGTGGCGCGACGCAATCTGCTGGGCCTGTGCAGCGGCCTCGGCCGCGATGCACGCACACCGGCACTGACCGAGTGGCTGCACGAATGCCTGCAGCAGTTGTCCGGCAAGCCGCTGGATGCACCGCTCACCTTCGCCGACCTGCACGACGCACCGCGCTATGCCGGCGAACCGGACAGCCCGCATGCGATCAGCCTGCAGATGATCACCACCTGCGTGTCGCACAACGAGCCGCGCACGCTGCCGCTGGGCGGCGCGCAGTTCTGGTTCCTGCGCGAGGAATTCGAGCAGCTGTTCCCGGCCAGCGTGGTGCAGTGGCTGGTGACGCAGGCCGGCCCGCCGCTGGAGGTGGAAGGGCGGCAGTACTACCACCTGCCGCCGGGCCCGAAGCTGCCGGTGCTGGTGGCCACGCGCATGAGCCTGAGCTTCCCGCTGCTGATCAGCGCGGTGCCGCTGCATGAACCCTCACGCCGCGAACGACGCTGCGAGCCGACCGCGCCGGCGGCCGACCCCGAGCACAACGTGGCCGACAGCATGGAAGGGCTGACCAGCGCCGGGCAGGCTTGCGGCCCGGTGATCACCGCCTTCCGCATCTGCTGGTTCTCCGATGGTGGCATCAGCAGCAATTTCCCGATCCATCTGTTCGATGCCGCGTTGCCGCGCTGGCCGACCTTCGCCATCAATCTGGTCTACCCGCAGCACGCCGAAGAGGTGAACCACGGCAGCAGTGGCCGCCAGTCGCTGGAGCACGCGGTGTTCCTGCCCACCGAGAACCGACACGGCTGGCAGCGCACCTACCAGTCGATCGCCACACCGCTGGCGGCCGCCGAGCTGGGCCGCTTCCTGTTCGCGGTGGTGGCGACCATGCAGAACTGGCGCGATCTGCTGCAGGCGCGCGCGCCGGGCTACCGCGACCGCATCGTGCACGTCAGCCTGCAGGGCGACGAAGGCGGCATGAACCTGGACATGCCGCAGGAGGTGCTGACCCACATCGCCGACAAGGGCAGCCTCGCCGGCGCGCGCTTCTGTTCGTTCTCGTTCGAGAACCACTACTGGATCCGCTGGCGCAACCTGGCCTCGGCCTACCAGCGCTACACGCTGGAAGTGGCACGCACCGATGATCCGGCGCAGCAGGTACTGGCCTACCGCGCGGCCTATTCGATGGTTGCCCGCGGGGAACCGGCACCGCCGTCGTACAAGCTGGGCTCGGAAGACAAGCGGCTGGCCTCGCAGCAGCTGTGGGGCTTGATGGTCGAGCAGGGCCGCACCTGGGATGACCTCGGCCCCGACCTCACCGACGGCGCGCCGCGACCGCTGCCGCAGATGAAGGTGACGCCGATCTACTGAGCCGGTCCAATCGGGGGCAATCGGGGTCAGATCCGTTTTCCTGCGGAGAACGGATCTGACCCCTCCCCGGTGCGCCTCAGCGCCACGCCTCCACCACCGCATCGCCCCGCAACGGCGCATACAGCGGCAACGCCAGCTCCTGCTTCACCCAGCCCGGATTGAGCGCACGCAGGCCCGCCAGATACTCGCGTGCCAGCGCAACATCGCCCTGCCGCATCGCCAGCCGCGCCGCGCGCGCCCAGGTCCGGTCCCAGCCGTGTGCCAGCGACAACGACGTTGCCAGCGCCGTGCGCGCACCCGCCACGTCCCCCTTTTCCCAGCGCTGCTCGGCACGGATGATCGCCTCGTTGGACAAGCGCATGTCGTACAGCTCGCGCAGCCGCGCCACTGCATGCGGGTCGGCGTCCACGCGCAGATCGGTGTCCTGCCAGTCGCCGCCAGGTGTACGTACCAGCAGCGCCGCCGACCATTGACCGCTGCGCTGGCCGCCTTCGGCCTGGCCCGCTTCCAGTGCCGCCAGCAGGCGCGCAGCCAATTCCCCGTGTGATGCGCCGAAGGCGCGTTGCATTGCGGCCAGCACCTCGGGCCCGGCCAGGCCATTGCCCTGCACACTCAGCATGCCCTCGCCCTGCGCACCGGCCCAATCCGCCTGCTGCGCGGTAGCACCGGTGTACTGCGCATTGCCGCCGCGCGCGCTGACCAGCCCCACCTGTCGCTCGGCGAGCGTGGTGCCATCAAAATCGCCATCTTCGTCCAGCAGCTGCTTCAACACCTGCGCAGGCGTGCGTCCTTTGGCCAGCAGTTCAAGGCCTTTGGAGCCGTAGGTCGGGTTGGTCTCGAACTGGCTGGCGACAGCGCCCACCTTCGCCTGCGCCCACGGCACCCCGACACCGCCGACGCCGAGATTGTGCGTGGCCACCGCCACACCACAGTCGCCAGCCTCGTTGCAGGCGGCAATGGAGAACGTCGCCCACGCCGGTGCGGCGATGGCAGCAAGCAGCAGGGCCAGGCAAGAGCGCAGCAGGAACATGGGTGTCTCCATGGGCAGGCATTGCAATGGGATGCAGCGTACGCACGAAAGGTTTAACCCTCCGCGTCCCATCATGGGGTCAGATCCCTTTTGCAGGGCAAAAGGGATCTGACCCCAACGGCATCAACGCCCCGGCAACTGCGCGAACGCGCGCTGCATGCAGTCCTCGCGCGGGCATACCCGGCAACCCGGCCCGATCGACACCGAATTGCCCGGGCTCTGCACGTCCAGCCCCAGCGAGTACACCAGCCGTTCGGCATGCTGAAGATCGCAGCCCAGTGCTACCGCAAACGTCTTGCGTGGCTGCCCATGCCCGACCGGCCCGCTGCTGACCTGCCGTGCCAGCCAAAAATGTCGGCGGCCATCGGGCATGCGCGCGGTCTGGGTGAGGATGCGCCCGGGCTGGTTGAACGCCTCGTAGACGATCCACAGCGGGCACGAGCCGCCCACCTGCGAGAAATGGAAATCGGTGGCCGAATGGCGCTTGGACACATTGCCGGCGCGGTCCACGCGGATGAAGAAGAACGGCAGGCCAGGCGCGCTGCGCCGCGCCAGCGTGCTCAGCCGGTGGCAGACCGCTTCGAAGCCGACACCGAACTGGTGCGCCAGCAGTTCGATGTCGTAGTTGCAGGCCTCGGCGGCGCGCAGGAAGCGCATGTACGGCATCACCAGCGCACCGGCGAAGTAGTTTGAAAGACCGATGCGGGCCTGCGCGATGCGCGCGTCATCGGTGAATCCAGCACGTGCCACCACCGCATCGATCTGTGGCAGGTAGCCGTGCAGGGCCAGCTCGGCGGCCATCTGGAACGCCTGCTGGCCCGGCTCCAGGTAGTCCGGCAGCCACAGCCGGCGGGTACCGGCATCGTACTGGCGCTTCTCGCGCCCGGCCTGCAGCGCGGCCACTTCCACCAGCACGCCATGGCGGTCGGCCAGCAGCTGGCGCAGGCGTGGTGCCACATGCCCAGGCGACAACCCCCACTCGGCGAACAGGCGCTCGGCCAGCTCGTCCAGCTCGGGGATGTGGTTGTGCATGCGGTTGAAGAACTCGCGCACCTGGTCACCGGCGGGCAGGGTGCTGCCGGCACCCGGCTCGCCCAGCTGGAATTCCAGGGCGGCGGCATGTTCACGCAGGGCCAGGTGGCGGCGGTGCAGGTCCAGCAGCGCGCGGCTGACCTGCGGCAGGTTGCCGGCCAGCGCGCGCAGTTCGGTGGCGCTCACCTCCGCCAGGCCCAGGTCGCGCAGGGTCTCGCCCAGAGCCTCCTGCAGTGCGGCGGGCTCATCTTCGTCGAACAACGAGGAAACGTCGCCCAACACCTCCCCCAGCTTTTTCTGCACCGCCGGCGTCAGCGGGCGCTTGTTGCGCTCGATCTGGTTCAGGTAGCTGGCCGACAACCCCAGCGCTCGTGCCAGGTCGGCCTGGCTGTAGCCGCGCTGCTCGCGCAGCCGCAGCAGGCGCAGGCCAAGTTGTCGCTGGGTGGCTGAATAATTCACAGAATTAACATGAATCGTCTGGCGTGTTGGCCAGATTAAGCGGATTCAGCCCGGAAATCGAGGTGGGTGCTGTGAATAATGCCAAGCATCTTTCGAGCCCGTGGGATTGTCGTCATGACTGTTGCAGCGCCCCGTATCCGCATGCTGATCGATGGCCAGTTCATCGAATCGGCCACCTCCCACTGGCAGGACGTGATCAATCCGGCCACCCAGGACGTGCTGGCCAAGGTGCCGTTCGCCACCACCGGTGAAGTGGACGCCGCCGTCGCCGCCGCCAAGGAAGCCTTCAAGACCTGGCGCAAGACCCCGATCGGCACCCGCGCGCGCATCTTCCTGAAGTACCAGCAGCTGATCCGCGAGAACATGAGCGAGCTGGCCCACATCCTCACCGCCGAGCAGGGCAAGACCCTGCCGGACGCCGAAGGCGATGTGTTCCGCGGCCTGGAAGTGGTCGAGCATGCGGCTGCGATCGGCAACCTGCAGCTGGGCGAGCTGGCCAACAACGTGGCCAATGGCGTGGATACCTACACGATCATGCAGCCGCTGGGCGTGTGCGCCGGCATCACCCCGTTCAACTTCCCGGCGATGATTCCGCTGTGGATGTTCCCGATGGCGATCGCCACCGGCAACACCTTCATCCTCAAGCCGTCCGAGCAGGACCCGATGGTCACCATGCGCCTGGTTGAACTGGCGCTGGAAGCCGGCATTCCGAAGGGCGTGCTGAACGTGGTGCATGGCGGCGAAGAAGTGGTCAACGCGATCTGCGACCACCCGGACATCAAGGCCGTGTCGTTCGTCGGTTCCACCCGCGTCGGCACCCATGTCTACAACCGCGCCTCGCTGGCCGGCAAGCGCGTGCAGTGCATGATGGGCGCCAAGAACCACGCCGTGGTGCTGCCGGACGCCAACAAGGAACAGACCCTCAACGCGATGGTCGGCGCCGCCTTCGGTGCGGCCGGCCAGCGCTGCATGGCCGCCTCCACCCTGGTGCTGGTCGGTGAAGCACGCAACTGGGTGCAGGACCTGGTCAGCAAGGCCAAGACCCTGAAGGTCAGCGGCGGCACCGTGTCCGGTACCGACGTGGGTCCGGTCATTTCCTGCAGCGCCCGCGAGCGCGTGGAAGGCCTGATCGCCTCGGGCGTGGAGCAGGGCGCCCAGCTGGTGCTCGACGGCCGCAAGCCGCAGGTCGATGGCTTCGAGAAGGGCAACTTCGTCGGCCCGACCATCTTTGCCGGTGTCACCACCGACATGCGCATCTACCAGGAAGAAATCTTCGGGCCGGTGCTGGTCATCCTCGAAGCGGAAACGCTGGAAGACGCCATCGCGATGGTCAACAGCAACCCGAACGGCAACGGCACCGCACTGTTCACCCAGTCCGGCGCGGCTGCACGCAAGTTCCAGGAAGACATCGACGTCGGCCAGGTCGGCATCAACGTGCCGATCCCGGTGCCGGTGCCGCTGTTCTCGTTCACCGGTTCGCGCGCCTCCAAGCTGGGCGACCTGGGCCCGTACGGCAAGCAGGTGGTGCTGTTCTACACCCAGACCAAGACGGTCACCGCGCGCTGGTTCGATGACGAGACGCTGAGCCACGGCGTCAACACCACGATCAGCCTGAAGTAACGGCAGGAGCAGCCATGAGCCACTCGATGACGACGGAACTGGAAGAAGCACAGCAGGCGTACCGCGAGGCTGCGCGCGACTTCGCACAGGCCGAACTGGCGCCGCACGCCGCGCGATGGGATGCGGAGGGCATCTTTCCGCGCGAGGCGATCGCCAAGGCCGGTGAACTGGGCTTCTGCGGTCTGTACATGGACCCGGAAGTGGGCGGCAGCGGCCTGAGCCGACTGGACGCCGCCGTCGTCATCGAGGAGCTCGCCAACGTCGATCCGTCGACTGCGGCCTACATCAGCATCCACAACATGGCCTCGTGGATGGTGTCCAAGTGGGGCCAGCCGGCCCTGCGCGATGCGTGGGGCCAGGACCTGGCCGCCGGCCTCAAGCTGGCCTCGTACTGCCTGACCGAACCGGGTGCGGGTTCCGATGCGGCCTCGCTGAAGACCACCGCGGTGCGCGACGGCGACCACTTCGTGCTGAACGGCGCCAAGGCCTTCATCTCCGGCGCCGGTGCCACCGAGCTGCTTGTGGTGATGGCGCGTACCGGCGGTGCCGGTGCCGGCGGTGTCAGCGCGATTGCAGTGCCGTCGGACCTGCCGGGCGTCAGCTTCGGCCGCAAGGAAGAGAAGATGGGCTGGAACAGCCAGCCCACCCGTGGCATCACCTTCGAAAACGTCCGCGTGCCGGTCAGCCACCTTCTGGGAGAGGAAGGCGGCGGCTTCAAGCTGGCGATGAAGGGGCTGGATGGTGGCCGCATCAACATCGCCGCCTGCTCGCTGGGTGCTGCGCAGGGCGCGCTGGATGCCGCGCGCCGCTACATGGGCGAGCGCCGCCAGTTCGGCAAGGCGCTGGCCGAGTTCCAGGCGCTGCAGTTCAAGCTGGCCGACATGGCCATCGAACTGGTCGCCGCGCGGCAGATGGTGCACACCGCCGCGCGCAAGCTCGATGCCGGTGCCAGCGATGCCAATGTCTGGTGCGCGATGGCCAAGCGCTTTGCCACCGATGCCGGTTTCAACGTCTGCAACGAAGCGCTGCAGATTCATGGTGGCTACGGCTACATCCGCGAATACCCCATCGAGCGCCTGCTGCGTGACTGCCGCGTGCACCAGATCCTGGAAGGCACCAACGAGATCATGCGGGTGATCGTTGCCCGTCACCTGCTCAACACCGAAGAGGAACTGCGATGAAGGATTGGCGTACCCAGGAGCACGTGGGCCTGAAGGTCGAGGCCGACGGCCACACCGCCGTGGTCACCCTGAACAACCCGCCGGCGCATACCTGGACCGTGCACAGCCTGTCGGCGCTGCGCGACCTGGTGGGCGCGCTCAATGCAGACCGCGACATCTACGCGCTGGTGATCATCGGTGACGGCGAGAAGTTCTTCTCCGCCGGTGCCGACCTCAATCAGTTCGCCTCGGGCGACAAGGCCGCCGCACGCGAAGCGGCACGCCGTTTCGGCGAAGCGTTCGAAGCGCTGTCCGGTTTCCGTGGCGTGTCGATCGCTGCGATCAACGGCTATGCGATGGGCGGTGGCCTGGAATGCGCATTGGCCTGTGACCTGCGCATCATTGAAGACCACGCCCAGGTCGCGCTGCCGGAGGCCACCGTCGGCCTTTTGCCGTGCGCCGGTGGCACCCAGAACCTGCCGCGCCTGGTGGGCGAGGGCTGGGCCAAGCGCATGATCCTGCTGGGCGAGCGCATCAATGCCGAGACCGCACTGCGCATTGGCCTGGCCGAAGAAAAGGTCGGCAAGGGTGAAGCCAAGGCACTGGCACTGGAATGGGCGAAGAAGGCCGGCAAGCAGAGCCCGACCAGCATCGCCGCCTGCAAGACCCTGGTGCAGTCCACCCGCACCGGCACCCACGCCTCGGCACTGGTGGCCGAGCGTGAAGCCTTCGTCGACCTGTTCGACACCGCCGACCAGGTCGAGGGCGTGACCGCCTTCCTGGAAAAGCGCGCGGCGCAGTGGAAGAACGCATGAGCACCGACACCGTTGCCGACGAAGCACCGGTGTTGTTCGAAGAGCGCGTGGCCGGCAACGGCACGCGCATCGGCATCGCTACGCTCAATGCGCCGCGCACGCTCAACGGTTTTTCGCTGCCGATGGCGCACCTGCTGCTGAAGCAGTTGAACGCCTGGGCCGACGACGACGGCATCGCGATGGTGGTGCTGCAGGGGGCCGGCGAAAAGGCGTTCTGCGCCGGCGGCGATCTGCACAGCCTGTACAAGAGCATGATCGCCTTCCGCGAGGCCGGCCGCAGCGATATCCGCGAGAACGACTACGCCGCCGAGTTCTTCGACGTCGAGTACCGCGTCGATTACCTCATCCACACCTACGCCAAGCCGATCCTGTGCTGGGGCCACGGCATCGTGATGGGCGGTGGCATCGGCCTGATGTCCGGCGCCAGCCACCGCGTGGTCAGCGAACGTTCCAAGCTGGCCTTCCCGGAAATCACCGTCGGCCTGTTCCCCGATGTCGGTGGCAGCTGGCTGCTGCCGCGGGTGCCGGGCAAGGGCGGCCTGTTCCTGGCCCTGACCGGTGCGCTGCTCAATCCGGGTGATGCCATCTATGCCGGCTTGGCCGATGTGCATGTGGCGGAAGAGCGCCGCAGTGCAGTGTTCGATGCGCTGCTGCAGGTGGCCTGGTCGGGCGATGCCGCGCACAACCACGAACGCCTCAGCCATCTGCTGCAGTCGCACGCCAGCGATGCGGCCACCGGCCCGCTGCTGGCCAATGCCGCGCAGGTCGACGCGCTGTGCGAGGGCGATGACCTTGCCGCCATCATCGATCGCATCAGCGGCCTGCAGACCGACGATGCCTGGCTGCAGGCGGCACAGAAGACCCTCGCCGCCGGTGCGCCCGGCTCGGCACGCCTGGCGTTCGAGCTGCAGCGCCGCAGCGCCGGCCAGGACCTGGCCAGCGTCTACCGGCTGGAGTACATCACCGCGCTGCACTGCGCCGCCCACGGCGATTTCGCCGAAGGCATCCGCGCGCTGCTGATCGACAAGGACCGCAACCCGCAGTGGAACCCGGCCACCCTGGCCGAGGCCACCGCCGCGTGGGCCGATACGTTCTTCGCTTCGCCCTGGGCCGATGCCGCGCATCCGCTGGCCGACCTGGGCACCCCCGTCGCTGAAAGGAGCCTGGCATGAGCCGCATTGCATTCATTGGGTTGGGCAACATGGGTGGCCCGATGGCCGCCAATCTGGTCAAGAACGGCCACACCGTGCGCGTGTTCGATCTGGTCCCGGCCGCGGTGCAGGCCGCCGTCGATGCTGGCGCCAGCGCGGCTGCGTCGGCGCGTGAAACCCTGGCCGACGCCGAAGTGGTGATCTCGATGCTGCCGGCCAGCCGCCATGTCGAAGGCGTGTACCTGGGCGATGACGGCATCCTCGCCGCGATTCCGGCCGGTGCACTGGTCATCGACTGCAGCACCATTGCCCCGGCGAGCGCGCGCAAGGTTTCCGAAGCCGCGGCCGCGCGTGGCCTGCAGATGATCGACGCGCCGGTGTCCGGCGGTACCGCCGGTGCCCAGGCCGGCACCCTGACCTTCATCGTCGGTGGCGAAGAGGACGCGCTGGAACGCGCGCGCCCGGTGCTGCAGGCGATGGGCAAGAACATCTTCCACGTGGGCGCCAGTGGTGCCGGCCAGGTTGCCAAGCTGTGCAACAACATGGCGCTGGGCGTGATCATGGCGGTGACCGGCGAAGCCATCGCGCTCGGCGTGGCGCACGGGCTGGACCCGAAGGTGCTGTCGCAGATGATGGCGGTCAGCACCGGCCGCAGCTGGGCCACCGAAGTGTGCAACCCGTGGCCGGGCGTGCTGGAGAACGCGCCCGCGTCGCGCGGCTACAGCGGCGGTTTCGGCAGCGACCTGATGCTGAAGGACATGGGCCTGGCGGTGGAAGCGGCGATGAGTGTCGGCGCCTCGATTCCGCTGGGCGAAGTGGCCCGCAACCTGTACTCGATGAATCACCAGGCCGGCCGCGGCAAGCTGGATTTCTCCAGCGTCGTGCAGCTGATCACCAGCGAGAAGTAACCTGGTAGTGCCGGCCGCTGGCCGGCAACCTCATGCCCCCCTGTGGGACAACGAAGGTGGGATGGGCGGATGCCCGGTTTCGACCGGCATCCGCCCATTTTTTTTTTGGGTCGGATCCCTTTCGCAACGCGAAAAGGCTCTGACCCCTGAGATCCTGTGCTGGGGTCAGAGCCCTTTGCCGTTGGCAAAGGGATCCGACCCCGGCCGACCCCGCGTTGCATCAGGCAACGATCAGCGTCACGTCGATGTTGCCGCGGGTGGCATTCGAGTACGGGCAGACGATGTGCGCCTTCTGCACCAGCTCTTCCACCTGCTCGCGCGGCACGCCCGGCACGTTGATGGTCAGCTCGGCTTCGATGCCGAAACCAGTCGGGATCTGGCCGATGCCGACCTTGCCGGTGACGGTGGTGTCGGCCGGCAGGGCGACCTTGGCCTGGCCGGCCACGAACTTCAGCGCGCCCAGGAAGCAGGCCGAGTAGCCGGCTGCGAACAGCTGTTCCGGGTTGGTGCCCGGGCCGCCGGCGCCGCCCAGCTCGCGCGGGGTCGACAGCTGGATGTCCAGCACGTTGTCGGAGGAGACGGAACGGCCTTCACGGCCGCCGGTGGAGGTGGCCTGGGCGGTGTACAGAACCTTTTCGATGGACATCGGGATGCTCCTGGTCAGTGGGTGGGTGTTGCGTTGGAGCCTACTTTGCCCGGTTTTCGCGTACGTTGGGTTGCAACGCGTACGAAAAACTTGATTGATCGTCCTGTGGGCCTAGATCGTCCATTCGCGATCGGTGGTGAACATGATGGTCAGCCAGCGGTCCGGCGAAGCCTCGCCCAGCGCATCGCCGATCTCATCACGCAGCTGGTCCCATTCCACCAGCGGCCGCGGCGGGTCGTCCTCGCGCACCACGAAGAACAGCTCGATCTGTTCGCCACGCCCCACCTGCGCCACGTAGCTGCGGTGCTCGACGAAGCCATGCTTGGCGACGATGTCGCGCGCCACCGCATCCACATGCGCCTGCAGCTCCGGCGGAGTCACCAGCAGGATGCCGGCCAGCGCCCGGCGTACGGTGCCGAGCGGGGCGATCATCACCAGCACGCAGACGAAGGCGAGGATGGCCGGGTCGATGTACGGCCCGACCCAGGCCCACGAGGTGCCCTGCACCAGCACACCGCCGAGGAAGGCCAGCAGGTAGCAGGCCGACATGCTGGCCGCGATCATCCAGTTCTTCGCATCCAGAGCAATGAATTCCGAGCCGATGCGGCGATTGGCGCGCAGGATGAACCACGCCAGTGCGCCTTCGCCCACGATCGACAGCCCGGCAAAGGCGATGGCCGGGCCCAGCGCAATGTGGCGGCCCCCGGACATCAGTGCATCCACCGCATTGACCAGGGCGTACAGTGCCGCACCGATCATCAGCGTGCCGCTGACCCCCAGCACGATCGGCTCCAGGTGCCAGAAGCCCATGGTGAAGCGCTGGTTGAGCCGCGACTGCAGGGCGTCGGTCTGGGTGGACAGCGCGATCAGCCGTGCCACCAGCAGCGACAGCCAGGTCATCACCACGTCGATCAGGCCGTAGATGCCGTCGAAGATGATCAACGACGAATTGGCGAGCAGGCCGAACACCACCGCCGCCGCCGCCAGCAGCAGCGAAGCGGCGATCGACAGGCGCAGCACGCCCTGTTCGGTGGCGGGGTCGAAGAACTTCGGGCGATCGGTAGGCATGCCCCGATTGTAGAGCGGAGCCATGCCCCGCGGCCTTTTGCGGCCGGCCGCGCTACCCTCGTGCGGCCGCTTCCCGTAGACTGCGCCCCTCCCACGTACCGGCTTCCGCCGGTAGAGTCGACTGTTAGTCGACTGCTCGTGATTGACCGCTCCCGATCGACAGCGCCATGCGGCCATGCCTGCGTGCGCGCGGAGTTTTCCCATGCAAACGTCCTACCCCCTGCGCCAGCAATGGCTCGGCAACCTCCGTGGCGACCTGCTGTCCGGCATCGTCGTCGCCCTGGCCCTGATTCCCGAGGCCATCGCCTTCTCGCTCATCGCCGGCGTCGACCCCAAGGTCGGCCTGTATGCCGCGTTCTCGATTGCCGTCATCACCGCGATCGCGGGTGGCCGCCCCGGCATGATCTCCGCCGCCACCGGTGCAATGGCACTGGTGATGGTCGACCTGGTCAAGGACCACGGCCTGCAGTACCTGTTCGCCGCCAGCATCCTGGCCGGGTTGCTGCAGGTGCTGGCCGGCGTGTTCAAGCTTGGCTCGCTGATGCGCTTCGTCTCGCGCTCGGTCATCACCGGCTTCGTCAACGCATTGGCGATCTTGATCTTCCTGGCACAGCTGCCCGAACTGGTGGGCCGCGGTCCGACGGTGTACCTGCTGTGCGCGGCGGCGCTGGCGATCATCTACCTGCTGCCACGCCTCACCCGCGCCGTGCCTTCACCGCTGGTGGCCATCGTGGTGCTCACCGCCGTAGTGATCGGCTTCGGCATCGACGTGCGCAGCGTCGGCGACATGGGCCAGCTGCCCGACAGCCTTCCGCACTTCCTTATTCCCGATGTGCCGCTTACATGGGAAACGCTGCGCATCCTGTTGCCGGTGTCGGCCACGCTGGCCGTGGTCGGCCTGCTCGAATCGATGATGACCCTGCAGATCGTCGAGGACATCACCGAGACGCCCAGCGAGCGCAACCGCGAATGCGTCGGCCAGGGCGTGGCCAATACGGTGACCGGCTTCCTCGGCGGCATGGCGGGCTGCGCGATGATCGGCCAGTCGATCATCAACGTGACCTCCGGTGGCCGTGGCCGCCTCTCGTGCCTGGTGGCGGGCGTGCTGCTGCTGGCATTGGTGGTGTACGGCAGTGACCTGGTGCGGCAGATCCCGATGGCCGCACTGGTAGCGGTGATGATCATGGTCAGCATCGGCACCTTCAGCTGGCGCTCGCTGCGCGACCTGCGCACGCACCCGCGCAGCTCGTCTGCGGTGATGCTGCTGACCGTCGTGGTGACGGTAGCGACCCACGATCTGGCCAAGGGCGTACTCAGCGGGGTGCTGCTGTCGGCGCTGTTCTTCGCGCGCAAGGTCGGCCGCATGCTGGACGTGCAGCGCGAGGATGCGGGTGATACACAGGTCTACCGCGTGCGAGGACAGGTGTTCTTTGCCTCGGCGGGACAACTGGGTGCGGCGTTCGA
The DNA here is from genome assembly GCF_059371315.1 of Stenotrophomonas sp. YJH_SMC_8. NCBI lineage: Bacteria > Pseudomonadati > Pseudomonadota > Gammaproteobacteria > Lysobacterales > Lysobacteraceae > Stenotrophomonas > Stenotrophomonas sp. YJH_SMC_8. Next base: position 178,168 of record NZ_JCAFUL010000007.1, read on the forward strand.
CTACCAGCACGTGGCGCCGAAGGTACGGATCGATCTGCGCGATGCCCATCTGTGGGACCTGACCGCCGTGGCCGCGCTGGAGCGGGCGCAGGAAAAGCTGGCCGCGCATGGTGCAGAGGTGACGGTGGTGGGACTCAATGCGGCCAGCCAGACGTTGATCGAGCAGGTGGGTGGCGCGGGTAGCGCTCACTGATCCGGCCATGTGGCCCGGGTAGCGCCGGGCCACGCCCGGCGGACGCAGCGGGCCTTGCGAAAGTTGCAGCTTTTCTCATTGCCTCCGCGTCCGGGCTCCACCAGGGTGAAGATGCGCGATTCCCGCGCCTACCCGGGGAGGATGCATCCGTGAAGTCGACGTTCCCACTGTCCTTCAAATGCTTGCTGGCCTTTGCGCTGGCACTTGGTTCGACGTCATGGCCCGGGATGGCGGCACTGGATCGACTCTCGACCTCCGTGGAAAGGACACTGGTGCATCTCGCCGGGACCCCCGAGGCGACCGCCGCTGCGCAATGGTTGGAGGCACACAAGGATGTTCATCCAAGGACATTGGCCTTTGGAACCGTGACCATTCGTCATCGCTGCGAATCGCTGGGGCGAGGCGTCTCGCCAGTGGACGCCGCCTCCCTGCCATTCCCCGCCCGTGGCGCGCCGGGCGAGAAATTCACCATCACCAACGAACTTCCAGGAATCGGAAGCGAGACCTGGAGGTTCGTGTGGACCGGAGAGGGTCGGCACGCACGCTGGCGGCAGGTCGGCTATGGGTGGCACGTAGGGGTTACGTAACGAGCTGTTGCCGAAAGCCAGTGAGGGCGATGACAAAGCCCGGACCGGGTAGCGCCGGGCCGGGCCCGGCGAGCGAAGCGGTCGTGGTCAGGCGCGAATGACGACAGCAGGCCCGTGGGCCTGCATCCCTCACGCCATCATGGCCCGCGGCCCATGCTGCTGGGTCTGCTGGTCGATCTTCTGCTGCTCGCGCTGCTGATCGCTCACCTGCAAGGCCCGCTCGCTGTTCTCCTGCACGCTCTGGCGCATCGCGTCAGCGGTCGATACCGGCGCGGTATTGCGGTTCAACGCGCTTTCGTCGTGCAGTGCATTGGCCTGCACCGCGCGCGCCATCGAGCCATCCTGGTTCAGCTCAACGCGATCAACCCGGTACAGGCCGGCGCGCGCAGCTTCCACGGTAAGCGCAGCGGCCAGCTTCTCGCTGTGCTCGCCGGAGGGCAGGCCACGCGCTTCCTCGGCGAACTTCACCTGCACCAGGGTCTCGGTGTACAGCCAGTTCTGCGGGCTGCGCGGGTCGGACATCGGGTACACCGTCTCGCGCGCTGGCTCGGCCGCTGCCCGCTGTTCCGGGGTGTTGCCCTGTCCCTGCGCACGCTGCTGCACTTCATTGGCCAGCGCCTGGCGGGTTTCCGCATCGGCGATGCCAGTCGCAGGCAGGCCATGCTGCTGCTGGAAGGTGTTGATCGCGTGGCGGCTGCCGCCGCCCAGATAGCCGTCGCTGCCGATGGCCTGGCCCTTGGCATCGGTCAGCCCCAGCGCGGCCAGGTTGCCCTGCAGTTCGCGCGCGTCGCGGTCGATCGCGGCCAGCGTGGCCGGGCCGGCCTTGCCGTCCACCGGGTCAAGATTGTGTGCGCGCTGGAAGTCTTCCACCGCCTTGCGGGTGGTGGCATCGAAGCGCCGGTCCGGATTCAGCGTCTGCTGGCCGTCAGCACTGGCATGGCCCAGCGTGACCAGGTTGCTTTCCAGCTTCAGCACGTCACGGCCGCTGGACCCTTCTTTCAACGTCTGCGAACCGGCCTGCTGGCGCGGTGCGCCGATCTGGCCCAGCGCCACCTGGATATCGGCGTCGTTGTGCTCACCGGCAGGCGAGTAGTCGCGGCTGCTGACCTTGGCATGGGCGCGGTCCATTGCGTCCTTGTTGTTGGCATACGCGTCCTCGTAGCGCACGGCGATGTCGCCGGCCTTGGGCGCATCGAAGTACTGGTAGGTTTCGCGGATCTGCCCGGCCTTGGCGCGCAGCGCCTCGTAGTCACCGCCGTCTTCCAGCACTTTCTGCAGCTTGGGCAGCTGGCTGGGCAACTGGTTGGCGGTCTTGGCGATCAGGCTGATGGCTTCGAAGCGGTTTTCCTCGGCGATGCCGCTGCCGTGCGCGTCCACCATCGTCATGCCGATCCGGGTGGCGTTGCGCACCTGCGGGTAGTCGATGTTTGCGTGGATCCACTGCTTGCCCTCGGCCGAACCGGCCCAGGCGTTGATGCTGTCGCGCGTGTTGGTATCGATGAACTGGATCGAGCTGCGCCCGCTCAGGCCATTGCCGTGGCTGAGCAGGTCGCGGCGCAGGTCGGCGTGGTCCTGGGTGAAGGGCAGGTTGTGCGCCTTGGCATAGCTGCTGGCCTGATCGATCACGGCGTCGACATAGGTCGTCTCACCCGCCTTCAGTGCGTGGCCGTCGATGGCGCCCAGCGCCCATTCGCCACGCTGGCCGAAGTCGACCTGGATCGCGCCCAGGCTGTAACCGCTGTTCTGCGCGACTTTGTTCACCGTGCCCCAGTGCGGTTCGGTCACGCCCTGGGTGATGCCGGCGATGGCCAGATGGTAGGAGGCAGGGCCACCTTCGGTGCCACGGCCGACGGCGAAATACACGGCGCCGGAGGTGGCATCGAGATCGTGGGTATCGATGTTGGTTGGCATGTCTTACATCCTTGTGCAATCAGAGGGTCTGCCCCTCAAGGGGTCAGTCCAGCAGCTGGAGATACTTCTGCAGCTGGTCGGCACGCGCGCTCAGGCGCATCACATCGTTCAACTCGCCCTGCAGGTTGCCGGGCTGCGAATCGTCGTAGAGCGCGGTATCCAGTTCTCCATCGCGGCTGCGTGACTGCAGCCACGCGCGCTGGGCATTCACCAGCTTGGTCTTCTTCGCACCACTCAGCTTTGCCTGCAGCTGGCGGTAGGCCTGGTTCAGGCGCTGGTCCTGGCGCGCGCTTTCCGCGGTAAGGCAGGCGGCCTGCTCGACCGCACCCTGCGCCTTGTCACGGCAGGTGGTGAAGGTCGGGCTCAGCCCGGTGGCAGCCGGTGCTGCGGTTGCCGTGCCGATGGCCAGGGCGGCGACCGCCAGCGCGGTGGCGAGGGTCCTGCTCAAACGCTTGTGCTGCATCATCTGCTCCACACGTCCAATCCATTGCGAGCGCTGGACTATAACGGCGTCAATATTTCGTCGTCGTCAACGAATCGCGACAACTGTGACCGGTTGCCCGTCATTGCGGGTGGGCGCCGTCCGGCTTGCATACGGCCCTCGGGCCGGGGGCGCCGCAGCGGTATCCGGGCGCCACCCGCCGCCATTCAGCCACCCGGTGTAAACTATTGATCTCACTGGCAATGCCAGTCTCCACGATCAACACCCCGATGACGTCCGCCACCGCCCGTTACGCCGATTCCCTGCGCCTGTCCGTTGCCCCGATGATGGACTGGACCGATCGCCATTGCCGCGTGTTCCATCGCGTGCTGGCGCCGGGCGCACGCCTGTACACGGAAATGGTGCACGCCAACGCGGTCATCCACGGCGACCGCGAGCGCCTGCTCGGCTTCGATGGCAGCGAACAGCCGCTGGCGCTGCAGCTGGGCGGCAGCGATCCGGCCTTGCTGGCGCAGGCTGCGCGCATCGCCGCCGAGTGGGGCTACGACGAGGTCAACCTCAATTGCGGCTGCCCATCCGACCGCGTGCAGGCCGGGCGTTTTGGCGCCTGCCTGATGCGTGAGCCGGTGCTGGTGGCCGAGTGCGTGGCGGCCATGGTCGATGCGGTCGACATCCCGGTGACGGTGAAGTGCCGCCTGGGCGTGGACGAGGACAACGACTACGACGTGTTCGCCGCCTTCGTCGACCGCCAGGTCGCCGCCGGCGCGGCGATGGTGGTGGTGCACGCGCGCAATGCGTGGCTGAAGGGCCTGTCGCCCAAGGAGAACCGCGAGGTTCCGCCGCTGAAGTACGACTGGGCCTACCGCCTCAAGCAGGAGCGCCCGGCGCTGCCGGTGGTGATCAACGGCGGCCTGGCCAGCATCGAGGCGGTGCAGGCGCAGGCCGCGCACGTCGATGGCGTGATGCTGGGCCGCGCGGCCTACCACGACCCTTACCTGCTGCATCAGCTGGAGGCGCTGCACACCGGCGCCCCGCTGCAGGCCCGCGGCGACCTGCTGCGCGCGCTTCGTCCCTATGTGGAAGCACGGCTGGGCGAAGGCCTGGCACTGAAGCACATCACCCGCCACCTGCTCGGCCTGTTCCACGGCCAACCCGGTGGCCGCGCGTTCCGCCAGGTGCTGAGCGAGGGCGCACACCGCCCGGGCGCCGATTGGACCCTGGTCGAGCAGGCGCTGGCCGTCACCGAACGCGACGCGGATCGTGCCGCAGCGTGACCGTAGTCACATTCCTGGCTTGACAAGGGGCGCCGATTCGTCCCGAATGTTCACTTAGCTGAACAACGCAGGGGCGGGGCCGGAAAAGTTCAGACCGGATTCACTGCCCCAAACCAAGAATTTGCAAAGGAATTGTAAAGCGCCGGGTCCCGAACCCGGCTCCCGGATTTACGACTTTTGAACGAATCGCCGAGCTCGGCTAGGATCGCATCGATGTCTTCCGCTCCCTTCCATCGCCGCATTGCCTTCGCCACCTGCGTGGTGCTGTCGGCTGTGCCGCTGTCTTCGGCGCTGGCGCAGCAGCCGCCGCGCGGCGACCAGGGGCGGGCGGAGATGATGGAGCGGGGCGAGCGTGGCAACCGTGGCGACGAGCGTTCGCTGTCCGATGCCGTGCGCCGCGTGCAGCGCACCACCGGCGGCCACATCCTCGGCGCCGAGCGTGTGCCGTTCGATGGTCGTGACATCAACCGGGTGAAGTACATGGACGACCGGGGCCGGGTCCGCTACATGGACGACCCTGCACCGTCGCGTTCACAGCCGCGCACGCCGCGGTCGGATATGTCATCACTACGCGGCGATAACCCCTGAACAGGGATAGTTGTCGCTATCAACCCGTACCCCACAGGCCTCCGGGCCACACCCAGGACACTAGGGAGAGTTCATGCGTATCCTTCTGGTCGAAGACGAAGCCCCGCTGCGTGAGACCCTGGCAGCCCGGCTCAAGCGCGAAGGCTTTGCCGTCGATGCTGCGCAGGACGGCGAGGAAGGCCTCTACATGGGGCGCGAAGTTCCGTTCGATGTCGGCATCATCGACCTCGGCCTGCCCAAGATGTCGGGCATGGAGCTGATCAAGGCCCTGCGTGACGAAGGCAAGAAGTTCCCGGTGCTGATCCTGACCGCGCGTTCGAGCTGGCAGGACAAGGTCGAGGGCCTGAAGCAGGGTGCCGACGACTACCTGGTCAAGCCGTTCCACGTCGAGGAGCTGCTGGCCCGCGTCAACGCGCTGCTGCGCCGCGCCGCCGGCTGGAGCAAGCCGACCCTGGAATGCGGCCCGGTCGCCCTGGACCTGGCTGCGCAGACCGTCAGCGTGGCCGGCAGCAATGTCGACCTCACCAGCTACGAGTACAAGGTGCTGGAGTACCTGATGATGCATGCCGGTGAACTGGTCTCCAAGGCCGACCTCACCGAGCACATCTACCAGCAGGACTTCGACCGCGACTCGAACGTGCTGGAAGTCTTCATCGGCCGCCTGCGCAAGAAGCTGGACCCGGATGGCGAACTGAAGCCGATCGAGACCGTGCGCGGTCGCGGCTACCGTTTCGCGATTCCGCGCAACGAGGGCTGAGCCGGCTCAGCCTGGCGAGACCATGATGTCCGGCCGTCTGTGGTTCTTCCGACGCTGGCGGCCGCGCTCACTGCAGGCGCGCCAGATGCTTGCCGCGTCCGTGGGTCTGGTCGCGTTCCTGGCCCTGGCCGGTTATGCGCTCGACGCCGCCTTCGCCGATACGGCGAAGGCGAACCTGCGTGAGCGCCTGAAGAACTACGCCACCGCCTACGCGGCCGGCATCGACTTCACCCGCGACCGCTCGCTGTACATCCGCGAGCAGCCGCCGGATTCGCGCTTCGACGTGCCGGGCAGTGGCCTGTACCTGCAGGTGGTGATGCCGCACGGCAAGGGCAATTCGATGTCCGCCGAGGGCCCGATGCTGCCCACCGTCGGCGGCGGCCTGCTGGCGCCGCGCCAGGAAGTGTTCGAAGGCCCGCTGCCGATGATCCAGATCGACGGCAGCCAGGGCTCGGTGTACCGCTATGGCCTGGGCCTGGTGTGGGACGCCGACGCCGACCCGGCCACCGAATTCCCGTACACCATCTACGTGATGGAAGACTCGCGCGCGCTGGGCGCACAGCTGCGCGTGTTCCGTGGCCGTGTCTGGTTCTACCTGGGCGGCATCGGCCTGATCCTGCTGCTGCTGCAGACCGTCATCCTGCAGTGGAGCCTGCGCCCGCTGCGTCGGGTGATCACCGAGCTGACCAAGGTGCAGCGCGGCGAGACCGAGCGCATGAGCGAGCGCCACCCGCGCGAGCTGGAACCGCTGACCGACAGCATCAACGCCTTCATTGAAAGCGAGCGCGAGAACCTCGAGCGCCAGCGCAATACCCTGGCCGACCTGGCGCACAGCCTGAAGACGCCCATCGCCGTGCTGCGCACGCAGATGGACAGCGGTGCCGGCGATGGCGCGCTGCGCGAGGAACTGGACGTGCAGCTGCAGCGCATGAACAACCTGGTCTCGTACCAGCTGGCACGCGCGGCCTCGTCGGGCCACAAGCTGTTCTCCGCGCCGCTGCCGATCGAATCCAATGCCGAGGAAATCGTGCGTGGCCTGGAAAAGGTCTACGCCTCCAAGGGCGTGCTGTGCGAGTTCGACATCGACCCGGCCGCGCGCTTCCACGGCGAACCGGGCGACCTGCAGGAGCTGCTTGGCAACCTGCTGGAAAATGCCTTCAAGTGGGCCAACCGCCGCGTGCTGCTGACCGCGCAGCCGCTGCCGGCCCCGAACGCGCGCCGCGCCGGCCTGCTGCTGGCGGTGGACGACGATGGCCCGGGTATCGCCCCGGACGACATCGGCAAGGTGCTGCAGCGTGGCGTGCGTGGCGACGAGCGCGTGCAGGGCCACGGCATCGGCCTGTCGATCGTGCAGGACCTGATCAAGGATTACCGCGGCGAACTGGCCGTTGGCCGTTCCGGCGAACTGGGCGGCGCCCGCTTCGAAGTGCGCCTGCCGCCGGGGCCGTAGGCCGCGCGTTCCGGTCCGCCGGGCATCGCCCGTGCGCATTACCGGTAGCGCCGGGCCATGCCCGGCGAACGAATCACCCCACCATCTTCGGCGGCTCGCCATACAACCGCCGCAGCTGCGCCGCTACCTCCGGCAACGCCTGCTGCAGCACATCCGGTGCCGAGAAGTGGTACTCGCTGGCCACCGCGAAGAACTCCTCCGGTGCCTCGGCCGCGTACGGGTCGATCAACGTTTCCTCACCCGCGTCCACCTGCGCACAGAACGCATCGTAGGCACGCTGGAAAATGCCCGCCCACTCACGCTGCCATTCGCGCGGCAGCGGCGGCGTGCCGTCCATCGCGCCATCCAGCGCATCCAGCTTGTGCACCATCTCGTGCACCGCCACGCAGTAGCCCTCGTGCGGCGCGGCCAGCTCGGCCTGCACGTCGGCCCAGGACAGGATCAACGGGCCGCTGTCCCATGACTCGCCGATCAGCTCGTCATCCCATTCGTGCAGCACGCCGGCCGCATCCATGTGGCTGCGGTGCACGCGGAACGCATCGGGGTAGACCACCAGCTGCGACCAGCCTTCCAGCCCCACCTCGCCGAATTCCAGCAGCGGCAGGCAGCACAGCGCGGCCAGCAGCACGCCATCGCCGGCGTGCAGCTGCAGATCGCCGATCGGGGTGATGGTCTTCTCGTGAAGGAAGCGGGTGGCCAGCACGCGCAGGCGTGCGCGGCGTTCGTCGTCCAGGCCGTGCAGCCAGGCCGCGCGGCGGCAGGCCTCATCCCACAGTGCATCGTCGATCGGCCGCGGCGCAGGCCGCAGCCACTGCAGCAACGACTTGATCAGCGGAACATTCCCGGCAGGTAGCTGTGCCACTTCGGTGCGCGGATGCGCTGCAGCACGTCGTCATCGCTGCCACCGCCGCCAGTGCTGGTGTTGGCTGCCGGGCGAACGGCTGCGGGCTTTGCCGCCGCCGAGGCCGTTGGGGTCGGTGCACGCTGCGAGGCGGGATCACCGTTGGAAGACACGCAGGCCCCGCGGCTGTCGTCCAGCGCTGCCGTTGCAGACGCCGCGAAGGGCATCATCAGCAGGATCAGGCAATGGGCATAACGGCGCATTGACGACATCCACGTTAAGGGAAGGTGAGTTCCCGATTCTAGCCCGAACCCGGCGCCCCGATGGAAGCCCTCGCGGAACCCAGCGTGGCGGGCGTCGTTGGCGGCTTTCCCGCATAATTCCTTCCTGACTTCGTGGAAGCTGCCGTGGACGACCGCCAATTGCTGGCCAAACTCGCTGCCGGTCGCCTCTCCGGCGACGCCCTGGCCCGTGAGCTGGGCCAGACCCGGGCGGCCATTTGGAAGCGTATTCAAGGACTTAGAGCCGCCGGTGTAGACATCGAGGGCCGTGCAGGCGAGGGCTATGGCCTGACCCGGCCGGTCGATCTGCTGGACCCGGCCGCGATCCGCGCCGGTCTTCCCGCCGATGCCCAGGCCCTGCTGCATGACCTGCAGGTGGCCTGGACAGTGGACTCGACCAACGCCGAATTGCTGCGTTGCAGCGCGCCCCAGCGCGGGGTGAGCGTCCTGCTGGCCGAACGCCAGACCGGTGGCCGGGGTCGCCGCGGCCGCACGTGGGCCTCGCCACTGGCAGCGCACGTCTATCTGTCGGTGCTGCGCCTGTACTCCGGTGGCCTTGGCCGCCTGGCCGGGCTGAGCCTGGTGGCCGGCATCGCCGTGGCCGAAGCGCTGCACGACCTGGGCTACACCCAGGCACAGCTGAAGTGGCCGAATGACCTGATCGTTGATGGCCGTCGCAAGCTGGTCGGCCTGCTGGCCGAGGGCGGTGGCGAATATGCCGGCCCGGCGCGGGCGGTGATCGGCATCGGCATCAACACGCACATGCCGCCGTCGTTTGCCGAGCAGATCACCCAGCCATGGGTGGATCTGGACACGTTGGCTGGCAAGCCGGTGGATCGCAACGTCGTGGTCGCCGCCGTACTCGCGCGCCTGCTGCCGGCACTGGAAGAATTCGATCGCGAAGGACTGGCGCCCTTCCTGCCGCGCTACGCCGCCTTCGACATGCTGGCCGGCCGCGAAGTGCGGGTGGAGCTGGATGGGCAGTGGCAGCACGGCACCGCACTCGGCCTGGCCGATGACGGCGCACTGCGCGTGCGCATCGATGGCCAGGAGCGCCTGCTGCACGCCGGCGAAGTCAGCGTGAGGGCGGCATGAGCGATTGGTTGTTCGACCTCGGCAACTCGCGCTTCAAGTTCGCGCCGTTGCAGGGTGACCGTGCCGGCGACGTGCAGGCCTGGGCGCATGGCGCCGAAGGCATGGCCGGGCAGCCGCCGCACAGTCTGCCCAGTGGCAGCACCGCGTTCGTGGCCAGCGTGGCCGCGCCGTCGCTGACCAGCGCCATGCTGGACCAGCTGCAGCGCCGCTTCGAGCACGTGCACGTGGTGCGTACCAGCGCCGAATGCGCCGGTGTGCGCATTGCCTATGCCAAGCCGGAAAAATTCGGTGTGGACCGCTTCCTGGCCCTGCTGGCCGCGGCCAAGGCGCAGCGCCCGGTGCTGGTGGTCGGCGTGGGCACTGCGTTGACGATTGATCTGCTCGACGCCGACGGCCAGCACCACGGTGGCCGCATTTCCGCATCGCCCACCACCATGCGCGAAGCACTGCATGCCCGCGCGGTGCAGCTGCCGGCTACTGGCGGTGACTACAGCGAATTCGCCAACGACACCGCCGACGCGCTCGCCTCCGGCTGCGATGGTGCGGCCGTGGCACTGATCGAACGCAGCGCACAGCAGGCGCACACGCTGCTGGGCGTTGCGCCCTCGCTGCTGGTGCACGGTGGCGGCGCACCGGCGCTGATGCCGTTGCTGCCCGGCGCCGACTACCACCCCTCGCTGGTGCTGGATGGCCTCGCCCGCTGGGCGGTGCACCAGCCCGCAGGCTAGTATCCGCGCATGCTGACCCGTGCCCTGATCGTCGTACTGGCCATCCTCAATCTTGGCGTCGCCTGCTGGTGGCTGCTGCGCGATGGACCGCAGAAGCCTGCGCCGCCGCCGCAACCCGCCGGCGTGGCCGAGCTGCGCTGGGTGCCCGGTGGCGTGGATGCCGCTGCGGCCGCCGAAGCCACGGCCGCCGCGCCGACCGCGCCGTTGATGGAGCGCGAACCGGCGGAGAAGACGGCCGTGGCTGTAACGCCGGCGCCCGCCGCCCCGGCCAAGCCGGAGATTGCCAAGCCGCAGGCGGCTGAGGCTACGCCGGTTGCTGCCGCTGCCAAGCCGGCAACACCGCCTGCACCGACCCCGACCCCGGCGCCGGAAAAGCCCGTAACCCCGCCCGTGGCTGCCGAACCGCCGCGCTGCGTCGCGCTGGGCCCGTTCGCCGACCGCGCCGCCGCTACCAGTGCGCAGGGCAAGGCCAGCACGCTGCTCAGCCAGGTGCGCCTGCGCGAACAGCCCGCTGCCAGCGGCAGTGCCCGTTACCGGGTGATGCTGCCGGCCGCCGCCAACCGTGACGAAGCGCAGGCCACCGTGAAACGCATTGTCGCCGCCGGCCTGAGCGACTACTACATCATCAGCCAGGGCGAGGACATCAACGCCGTGGCGCTGGGCCAATACCGCAACCGCGAAGGCGCCGAACGGCGCATGGCGGCGGTGCAGGCCGCCGGCTTCCAGCCGCGCCTGGTGGCCAGCGGCGACGCCGGCCAGTGGTGGCTGGAAGGGCAGCTGGCGGCGGGCACGCAGCCGGCCCAGGCCCAGCAGCGCAGCGGTGCGGCCCAGAGCCGGTCGCTGGAATGCACGCGGTTGCGCTAGAATCCCCCGGACCGCGGCGCTGCCGCTGGTGATCCACCCATGCCGCTTTAGCTCAGTTGGTAGAGCAACTGTCTTGTAAACAGTAGGTCATCCGTTCGATTCGGATAAGCGGCACCATCACTTGCTCCGCTCGTGTCCACAAGCGTCCTGAAGGCACAATCAACTCGCTGATATAGCGGGTTTTTTGTGCCTGTACGTCCTTGCGGGACCATCACCAGCCACCTCGGATCGGGTGGTACTGGGGGGACAATAGGCAACAGGAAAAGCCCTACAAGTTGTCTGCGGGGTCTGGTCTCTATCTGCTCGTGATGCCCAATGGCTCCAGGTATTGAAGGATGAAGTACAGCTTCGCCGGTAAGGAGAAGCTGCTGAGCATCGGTGTATATCCTGAGATCACCCTCAAGGAGGCGGTTGAGTAGCGCGGCGCGGCGCGGGTGTAGCTGAGGGCAGGGCAGGACCTTTCCGAAGAGAAGCAGCTGCGGAAGCTCAAAGCGGAGCTCTCCGTTGATGATCGTTTCGAGGCCATCGCGCTGGAGTGGCTGGAGACTCGCGGTGACTTGGCAGCCAGTACCTGTTAAAGGCCAAGTGGATGGTGGAGACCTACGCTTTCCCCTGATTGGGCCGTCGCCCGATTAATGGCATCAGTACCGCTGAGGTGCTGGCAGTGCTTCGGCGCTTGGAGGCCCAGGAAAAGATTGAGTCAACTTAGCGCCTTCGCCAGATCTGCGGACAGGTCTTCAGGCACGCAGTGGCAACTGGTCGGCTCGACAGGGCTCCGACCAATGCTCTTCGTGGTGCTCTGAAGACGGCCAAGAACCGGCACTATGCGTCCATCACAGATCCGGCCAAGGTGGGTGAATTATTGCGGGCCATTGATGGCTACACCGGCCAGTTCACGACGTTGTGTGCGCTGATGCTGGCGCCGCTGGTCTTTACGCGCTCGGGCGAGCTACGACATGAGATGGGCTGGATCTCCGATGCCATCGAGCGGTAGTTGGCACACTCCGAGAGGAACCCCATCAAAGCGGCATACAAGCGTGCAGGGCACCCGCCAGAGCGTCGGAAGATGATGCAGGCGTGGGCTGATTACCTGGACCGATTGCGTGAAAAACAGCCCACAGCTACCCAGCTCTGCGTAAAACGCGCCTGGCCCCCCAGCAGCTACTCCCAACCCACCAGTTGCTGGAGGGAGGGAAATAGAGTCGCATCAATTGAAATGATGCAAAAAATGACTTGCATTGGCGTTTTGCGCAGTTGTAGGATGTGCAGCATGGACATTGATGCAGACATTTTCACGCTTGGAGAGTTGATCTCCATTCAAGCCGGCTACCCTTTTCGCGGCTCCATTGAGGAGTCGGCCGATGGTGAAGTTCTGGCGGTGCAGATGAGGGATGTTGACCTTGACCATGGGGTCAAATGGTTTGACGTTACGCGCACCACGCTTGCAGGCCGCAAACCACCTGACTGGCTCAAGGCGGGGGACATATTGTTCGTCGCTAAAGGTGCTCGGTTCTATGCCGTATGCATTGATGAGCCGCCGAGCCCTGCTGTGTGCAGCCCTCACTTCTTCTTGCTCCGAGTGGCCTCCCAAGGTCTATTGCTGCCTGCTTTCGTGGCGTGGCAAATAAACCAACCGCCATTTCAGCGTCAGCTTCAGCAAGCCGCTGAGGGCACCAGCCAGCTGAGCATCCGCCGCCCCGTACTGGAATCGCTCACGCTGTGCGTGCCGTCGCTGGTGGATCAGCAACGCATCGTTGCCCTGGCTGACCTTACCCGTCAGGAGCGCCACGTGCTCAATCAACTCATTCACAACCGCGAGCAGCAACTTCAAGCGCTCGCAGAGAGTCTTGTGCACGCCGCACAGGCCGGTCACTGAACAACGCAGGAGCTCAAACATCATGAACAGCACAACCGCCGAAATCGCCTCTGTCAGCCAGGAAAACATCAACGCCGCTGTCTGGGCCGCCTGCGACACCTTCCGCGGCACCGTGGACCCGAGCATCTACAAGGACTTCGTCCTGACCATGCTGTTCCTCAAGTACGTATCGGATGTCTGGCAAGACCACTACGACGCCTACAAGAAGCAGTACGGTGACCACCCCGAGTTGATCGAGGAAATGCTCAAGAACGAGCGTTTCGTGCTGCCCGCCAGTGCCAGCTTCTATGCCCTGCACACCCTGCGGCACAGCCCTGGCAACGGTGAGCGCATCGACAAGGCGCTGCACGCCATCGAAGAAGCCAACATCACCAAGCTGCGCGATGTGTTCCAGGACATCAGCTTCAATTCGAACAAGCTGGGCGACGAGCAGCAGAAGAACGACATCCTGCGCCACCTCCTGGAAGACTTTGCCAAGCCCGAGCTGGATCTGCGCCCCAGCCGTGTCGGCCAGCTCGATGTGATCGGTAACGCCTACGAATTCCTCATCAAGAACTTTGCCTCCACCAGCGGTAAAAAGGCGGGTGAGTTCTATACCCCGCCCGAAGTCTCCGCACTGATGGCGCGCCTGATGGCGCCGCAAGAGGGTGACGAAATCTGTGACCCTACCTGCGGCTCCGGGTCGCTGTTGATGAAGTGCGGCCGTCTGATCCGCGAGAACACCGGCGCGCGCAAGTACGCGCTCTATGGGCAGGAAGCCATCGGCAGCACCTGGGCGCTGGCCAAGATGAACATGTTCCTGCATGGCGAGGACAACCACCGTATCGAGTGGGGCGATACCATCCGCAACCCCAAGTTGCTCGACGGTGCCGCAAGTCTCAAGCACTTCGACATTGTTGTGGCCAACCCCCCGTTCAGCCTCGAAAAGTGGGGCTTCGAAGGGGCCGACGCAGACAAGTTCAGCCGCTTCCGGCGGGGCGTGCCGCCACGTACCAAGGGCGACTACGCCTTCATCCTGCACATGATCGAGACCATGAAGCCTGGCACCGGGCGCATGGCGGTAGTCGTACCCCATGGCGTGCTGTTCCGAGGCGCTGCTGAGGGGCGCATTCGCCAGAAGATGATCGAAGAAAACCTGCTCGACGTGGTGATCGGCCTGCCGGAAAAACTGTTCTACGGCACCGGTATCCCCGCCGCTGTGCTGGTGTTCCGCAAGAACAAGGCCGACGACAGGGTGCTGTTCATCGACGCCAGCCGCGACTTCGAGGCCGGCAAGAACCAGAACCTGCTGCGCGAAGCTGACCTGCAGCGCATCCTCGATACCGCTGCCACGCGGCAGAGCGTGGACAAGTACGCCTACCTCGCCTCGCCAGCCGAAATTGCCGAGAACGACTTCAACCTCAATATCCCGCGCTATGTGGACACCTTTGAGGAGGAAGCAGAGATCGACCTGATGGCCGTGCGCAAGGAGCGCGAGCAGCTCAAAGCCGAGCTGGCCGGCCTGGAAGCTCAGATGGCCGTCTACCTGAAGGAGCTGGGCTATGAGTAAAGCGCCAAAACCCAGCAAGCCGATCAAGACGATGGCTGAACCGGTGGAGTTGACGGCATCGGCCAGTGTCGAAAGCCAAGGCGAATTTGTTCTCTACACCACAGACGACGGCCTCACCCGCGTGGAAATGCGGGCCGACAGCGGCTCGCTGTGGCTCAGCCAGGCCGAAATCGCCACGCTGTTCCAGACCACGCCGCAAAACGTTACCCAGCATGTGAAAGCCATCTACGCCGAGGGTGAGGTCGAACCCGAGGCAACTTGTAAGTCCGGCTTACAAGTTCGCCAGGAGGGTGGCCGGCTGGTTCGCCGCAACGTCCGATTCTACAGTCTCGACATCATCCTGGCCGTGGGCTACCGGGCGCGCTCGGCACGCGGCACCCAGTTCCGCCAGTGGGCCACGGCCAACCTGAGCGAGTACCTCCTCAAGGGCTTCGTGCTCGACGACGTGCGCCTGAAAAACCCGCCAGTGGGCGATTCGGTGCTACCCGACCGCTTTGGCGAGCTGCTGGAGCGCATCCGCGACATCCGCGCCAGCGAGCGCCGCATGTACCTGCGGGTACGGGAAATCTTTGCCCTGGCCGCTGATTACGCTCCCACGCTGCCCGAGACCACCGCCTTTTTCCGCATCATCCAGAACAAGCTTCACTACGCCGTGTCGGGCCAGACCGCCGCCGAGATCATCTGCACCCGCGCCGACCACACCCAGCCAAACATGGGCCTGACGTCCACTCGCACGGGCCAGGTGCAGAAGGCCGACGTGGGCGTGGCCAAGAACTACCTGACCGAGCAGGAGATCACCGAGCTGAATCGCATCGTGACCATGTGGCTGGACTTTGCCGAAGACCAGGCCACACGCCGCAAGGAAGTTTTCCTGAAGGACTGGACCGAAAAGCTCGACGCTTTCCTGAGCTTCAATGATCGCCAGGTGCTGATGGGTGCTGGCAAGGTGTCGCACAAGCAGGCTGTGGCCCATGCACAGGGCGAGTACGAGCAGTTTGTGGCGCAGCGGCGAGCGGCGCTGGAGACGGAAGGCGAGGCTTATGCCATCCGCATGCTTGGTTCGGCATCGGCCGACGTAGATACCTTGAACGAATTGGGACAAGTCGCTAAGCGGCTGGCAAAAAAGAAGGGAGGCCGTGATGCTGCCTAAAGGATGGACGAGGTACAACTTAGGAAAGGTTGCGTCATTCAAGAACGGGTTGAATTTCACGCGCTCTGATGCCGGCGATGCAGTCAAGATAGTTGGTGTCTCTGACTTCAAAGATCGAGCGCAGTTAGAAAGCACAGATCAGCTCGAAATGATCCAGGTCGCAGGAGCACTGCGTGATGACGAATTACTGCAGGCTGGCGACCTATTGTTTGTGCGCTCAAATGGCAACAAAGAATTGATCGGTCGATGCCTCTATTTCCCCCAAGTTCAGGAGCGTCTCGCATTTTCGGGATTTACGATTCGAGGCAGAGTCAACACGGCCGTTCTTGATCCACTGTTCGCCTCCTACCTCATGCGGTCACGTTCAGTTCTCGACCAGGTTTTCCTTGGTGGGAGCGGAACAAACATTAGTAACCTTAGCCAAGAAGTTCTGTCCAATATTGCGATCCAAGCCCCTTGCCTGAGTGAACAGCGCCGCATCGCCCAGATCCTTTCGACCTGGGATCAGGCCATTGCTACTGCGGAGCGTCTGCTGGCGAATAGTCAGCGGTGCACGCGTGATCTGATGGCGTCTATGTTGTCAGGTCACCGCCGTTTTGCCGAGTTCTCGGATAAGTGGCGTTTGGTTGGTCTCGATACTGTTTTTGAGCGGGTTATGCGCAAGAACAGCACGCAGAACACCAATGTATTGACGATCTCTGCGGAGCATGGGCTCATCAGTCAACGAGACTACTTCAACAAGTCCGTCGCCAGTGCCAACCTCAGCGGATACACCTTGCTGCACCGGCATGACTTTGCCTACAACAAGAGCTACTCGGCGGGCTACCCGATGGGGGCTATCAAACCGCTGTTGGCCTATGACGCGGGTGTTGTGTCAAGCCTGTACCTGTGCTTCAAACTGCGCGACGAGGTGGACGCCGATTTCGACTTCCTCCGCCACTACTTCGAGGCAGGCCTGCTGAATCAGGAGATTGAAGGCATCGCACAAGAAGGTGCGAGAAACCACGGTTTGCTGAACGTGAGCGTGACCGACTTCTTCAAACTTCAGCTCCACATTCCTACAGCTCCAGAACAGCGGCGCATTGCCGAGGTCATCAATGTCGCCAAGGCAGAGGAGGCACGGCTGCAAGCTCAAGTGCAGGCATTGCGTCAAGAAAAATCTGCCCTCATGGCCCAGCTCCTGACCGGCAAGCGCCGCGTCAAGTTGCCGGACACCGAAACAGAGGTACAGGCATGAACAGCACGCCCAACTCCCGCGAGCAGTACAGCGCCCACTTGCCCGCGCTGCACCTGCTGTGCAATCTGGGCTGGAACTTCCTCACCACGGCGCAGGCGCTGACCCTGCGCGGCAGCACGCGCGAGGTGCTGCTCAGGCCCCGGCTGATCGAGGTGCTCCAGACCCGGCGCTACGAATACAAGGGTCAGTGGTACCCGTTGTCGCCCAGCGGCATCGACCAGATAGTGCGCGAGTTGTCGGCGCTCAGCCTGGCTGAAGGGCTGATGCCCGCCAACGAGCGGCTGTATGGCAAGCTGGCGCTGGGCATCACGGTGACGGAGTTCATGCCCGATGGCAAAAAGCATCAGCCCACCATCGCAGTGATCGACTGGGCTGACGCAAATGCCAACCGCTGGGATGTGACCGAAGAGCTGGAAGTGCTGGCAGCACAAGGCACACACCACCGCACGCCCGATGTGGTGGCGTATGTGAACGGCATCCCGCTGGTGGCGGTCGAGGCCAAGCGGCCGGAGTCGGGCGGTGGCAGCCATCCCGCCAAGGCGATGGTGACGGAGGGCATCAGCCAACATCTTCGCAATCAGCGGCCAGACGAAATTCCCAACCTGTTTGCTTATGCGCAGCTGCTGCTGTCCATCAGCCAGACCGAGGGGCGCTACGGCACCACCCACACGGCGGCCAAGTTCTGGGCCAAGTGGCGGGAAGAGGAGTTTGATGAGGCCCACCTGCAGGCGCTCAAAAATCAAGTGTTGAAGCCGGATGTGCGCGCTGCGCTGTTCGACGGCAAGCCTGCCGCGCTGGCCGCGTACTTCGACACGCTGTGGAGCGCCCCCATGCAGGCTACCGAGCAGGACCGCTTGCTTGTGAGCCTGTTGACCCCGGCACGGCTGCTCGAATTCCTGCGAGGCTATGTGCTGTTCGACCGCAAGGTGGGCAAGATCGTGGCTCGCTACCAGCAGTTTTTCGGCATCCGTGCGCTGCTGGCGCGTATCAGCCAGACGAAGTCCGAGTCGCAAGGTGGTGGTCGTGAGGGCGGCGTGGTGTGGCATACCACGGGCTCGGGCAAGAGCTTCACCATGGTGTTCCTGACCAAGTCGCTGCTGTTGGTGGATGCCTTGAAGGAATGCCGTGTGGTGGTGGTGACCGACCGCATTGACCTGGAATCCCAGCTCGCCCGCAACTTCATGACCGGTGGCGCCTTTGGCTCCAGCATCGCCACGCAGAAGGATGGCGAGAAGAGCCGCACGCTGTCTGGTCGTGACCTGGCCCAGCGCATCGGCAAAGGCACCGAGCGCATCACCTTCACGCTGGTGCACAAGTTCAACACGGCATCCAAGCTGCCGGAGTGCCGCAACGACTCGGCCGACATGATCGTGCTGGTGGATGAAGGTCACCGCAGCCATGGCGGTGAAACGCATGAGCGCATGAAAAAGGCACTGCCCAAGGCCGCCTACATCGCCTTCACCGGCACCCCGTTGCTCAAGAACGAAAAGACGGCCAACAAGTTCGGCCCCATCGTGCATGCCTACACCATGCAGCGTGCGGTGGAGGACGAAACCGTGGCCCCGCTGCTGTATGAAGAGCGTGTCCCCGAGTTGGACATCAACGAAGAGGCGGTGAACCGCTGGTTCGAGAAGATCACCAGCAACCTCAGCGATTCCCAGCGCACCGATCTGAAAAAGAAGTTCGCCAAGAAGGGCGCCATCTACGGTGCAGCCAACCGCATTGAGTTGATTGCCTGGGACATCGCCACCCACTTCAACGAGAACATCAAAACGCTGGGTCTCGGCCTGAAGGGACAGGTTGCCACCGACAGCAAGCTCGACGCCATCCGCTACAAGAAGGCGCTGGACGACACCGGCTTGGTGACCAGTGCGGTGGTGATCTCGGCCCCGGATACACGTGAAGGCAATTCCGATGTGGACGAGGACACGCTGCCCGAGGTGCAAAAGTGGTGGAAGCAAGCCATGGCCACCTGCGGCAATGATGCCGAGATCTATGAGAAGCAGGTGGTCAGTGACTTTGGTGCGGACGGTGCCCCTGACTTGCTGATCGTTGTAGATAAGCTGCTGACGGGCTTTGATGAGCCCCGCAACACGGTGCTGTACATCGATAAGCCCCTGAAAGGACACAACCTGATTCAGGCCGTGGCCCGCGTCAACCGCCTGCATGACGCCAAGCGTTACGGCGTACTGGTGGACTATCGAGGGATCTTGAAGGAACTCGACACTGCCATCCGCTCCTACCAAGACTTGGAAGCTCGCACGCAAGGCGGCTTTGATGTCAGCGATCTGGAGGGCTTGTACCGACAGTTCAGCACGGAGTACAAACGTCTGCCTGCTTTGCACGATGCGCTCTGGTCGTTCTTCAGGTCAGTAACCAACAAGCTCGACAGCGAGCAGTACCGGCAGGTGCTTGCACCGAGATTTTTGATGGGTAGCGACGGCGAGGAGTATGACGAGCGGCAGAAGCTGCGAGACGACTTCTACGAGGCACTGACCGCGTTTGGCCTATGCTTGCAGGCGGCACTTTCATCACGCAGCTTCTTCGAGGACAAGAGCTTTTCTGAAGCGCAAATCGCCCGGTACAAGGCTGATCTCCGCTTCTTCACCGAGCTGTGCCAGACCGCCCGTCGTGATGCGATGGAGACGGTGAACTACAGCGTCTATGAAGAGCAGATCCGTAAGCTGGTGGACAAACAGGTCATCGGAACGGAAGTGCGAGACCCTGATGGCGTCTATCTAGTGCACCAATTGGGGCAGGCGGAAGATCCGAAGGACTGGTCGGAAGAGAAAACGCGCAACGAGGCGGACATGATCCGTACCCGGCTGCGTAAAACCATTGAGCAGGAGCTGGCGGCCGACCCCTATGCACAGAAAGTGTTTGGCGAGCTTCTGCGTCAGGCCATCGCTGAAGCGGAGGCGATGTTCGATCATCCGCTGAAACAATACGCACTGTTTAAATCCTTCGAACAACAGCTTGAGTCTCGCGCAACGCCGGGCTTGCCCGATGTACTGTCGGAAAATCCAAACGCCAAGGCCTACTTTGGCGCAATGCGTCTCGTGCTGGGGGACGAGACCTTTGCAGGGGTGAGTGGGGATTTGAAGGACAAGCTGGTGCAGCAAGCGATTGCCATGGACGCCATGGTGCGCGACTCAGTGGCAGAGAACTCACTCAACCCACAGAACATTGAGGCTGCCATTCGCAAGGGTCTGCTGCCCCTGTTGTTTGGTACGCTGGGCTTGGACAACGCCAAGCTGGTGGTCGAGCAAGTGATCCAGATCACGCGTATCGGTTTGATCAGGTCTTGAGCATGCCGATGTGTGAACAACTATCCCAGCACCGCATCGCTTATGGCGATGAAGTCATTGCGTTTCATCTGCGCCGTCAGCCATCACGGTCAGTGACGCGCGTCGCCATTCATGTGGAGCCGGACGCACGCGTGCTGGTGGATGCCCCCGATACGGCACCATTGGCAGAGGTTCTGGCTGCGGTGAAAAAACGTGCGCGTTGGATCAGCCAGCATGTCAGTGCTGCCAAGGTGCGATTGGCCCATGCGCTGCCTAGAGAGTACGTGAGTGGTGAATCACTGCGCTACCTGGGCCGGCGTTATCGCCTGAAGGTTGTTATCGACGCAGGCTCAAAGACCCATGCCAGGATGCGGGGTGCTTTCATCGCCGTGACAGTACCAGAGCAAGCACCAGCCACGATCAAAAAAGCGTTGGATGCCTGGTATCGCCAACGAGCGCGGGAGGTGTTTGCTGACCGGCTTGCGGTAGTTTCAGCTCCCCTCCGGTGGGTCAAGCAGCTTCCACCAACACGCCTGCAGTTCATGAATGTGCAATGGGGTAGTTGCTCCCCCTTGGGCCGTATCACACTTAACCCGTTGCTGGTGAAAGCTACACGTGAGTGCATCGACTATGTGCTGCTTCACGAGTTGTGTCACCTCCTTCACCACAATCACAGTCCAAAGTTCTACAGGACACTTGATCGACACATGCTGAGCTGGAGAGCTGTCAAGGAGAGGCTCGACGACATGGCTGAGGAAGTATTTCGAACCTAGTGTGACGGTAACTGGGGCTTCATCTACTTAAAGTGGATTCAAACCCATATCACCCAATTGATGCTGGCGGGTGCTGGCGGGTGCTGGCGGGTGCTGGCGGGTGCTGGCGTCGCGTGTGGATGCTCCGCAATGAAGCATCTTCCTTGAGTATGGCTGTATGAAAGAAAGATCCAATTGCCTCTACGGTGTTTTGGTTGTCGCAGCATCCATAACCGCTGCGGCCGCTCGGTGCGTGCTGTCTTCGGGCAGTGAATACATCGAACCCCTTGATTGATACTGCATTGACATACGCACAAGGCCCGGCATCGTCCGGGACTTGTGCGTTTGTGCGCAAAGAAGCGAGGAAATTACGATGCATTTGGTTGAAACAATGGCCTATGCGGGCGCCAAGCCTTGGTATGGTCTGGGCAATAGTCTTGAACAACACCAGCGGGTGGTGTGCAACACACCCTGCAGATCGCTCTGGGAGACAGCAGCGGAGCCATCTCGAAGCAGCTTGCGTGCCACGCGACGCATCGACGCATCAGGCGTCAGCCATCGCCAGATCAAGGCATCTGCCGCGATCAGGTTCAATCAAAACGAATGATACGGATCAACCCTCGTGTTGCCGATCCGTCTCCGAGGGCGGCCACCGTGCCACAGCGGAACACCTCTTTCGCAACGTCATGGTTGACGAATGAGATCGTGCAGTGTGCCCGCGTGCCAGGCGCGATACGGGTGATGGCGCGATCATTCAGCACGAAGCTGTACCACATGAGTTCAGGGTTTATCGAAAGCGCCATGGGGCGCGCGGTGGAGGCGATCATCTCGGCAACAGCGCCACCGCGTGAATCCACTTCGTCCAGCCGCAGCTCAACGAGAACAGGTTTCAGGTTTGGATAGGGTGTGCTCATGCCAGCAGCGGTTCCGCCTGATTCGATAGCCGGGGTAGCGATGCGTTGAATCTGTGCGTTGGGAATCCACCGTTCTGCATTATTGGGTCCCCCGCACCTGCAACGCCACATACTCCGCCAGCCCCCGGCAGGCCAGCATCAGCCCCTCACGCGCACCGTCGCCGATATCGTCCTTCTCATCCCCATCCACGCGCACGCGCTCGTTGGCGTGGTACAGCTCCAGCAGCGACACCAGGCCCACGGCGGCGCGGTCCCTGCGGGCGGCGGCCACGGCGTGGCCGGGCGTGCTGGATGGCCCCTGCCACGGCTGTCCGTCGGCGGCATCTCCGGCCTGGATGCGGCGCAGGCAGACGGGCAGGTTGATGGGCGCGGGCGCATCGTTGGCGGCGGCAAAGGCGGCTTCCAACGGCTGCGCCAGTTCGAGCGGCAGATGCAGGGCGGCGTCGCCCAGCGTAGCGGTCAGATAGGGGTAGAGCGTCTTGGACATGCGGGCATCCTCGTCAGGCACAGAGGCGCCGCCACGATAGGGTGGCGGGCGATGCGTGGCTTCCAAGACCGGAGATCGATGAGCCGGCGGGCACAGGGCCCCCACGCACCGCCCGCCGTAGACCGGCGAACGGATTGCCAGCCGGCGCCGCTCCTGGGAGGACGACGCCGGCTGGCAAGCGTATACAGCTTCAATCAAACGGGCTTGGAAGACCCGGCCACCTCTGCAGGTGGCGATTCATCATGCGCAGGCGAAATCCCCGTCTGCCAGTCGATTGTTTCGATGGCATCGGGTGATCTGAAAGGAAAAATGAATTATCGCGATTGGCCTGTTCCCGCCGCTGCGATGCCGAAAGCGACATATCGCGCAGTGCGATCATCCGCTGGAGATCGGTAGGTCTCAGCGCGGTTGCGAGGCATGGCAAGGCCTACCAAGTGAAGCTGGCTTAACAGCCCAGGTAGAGCGTCACGGCCGCCATAGCAAACACAACCCCCAAAACGCGCGCCCGGATATTGATTCTCCTCACACACCGCTCCCGACTTCTCACCGCATACTTCGGGCACATAGCTTTCGGGACCCGCCCATGCGTCGCCACGCCCTGCCGCTCACCGTCGCACTGTTGTACACCGCGTTCGCAGCCCCGGCCATGGCTGCGGTGCCGTTCTTCAACGCCAGCTGCCCTGGCGGCATCGATGTGCATGCCGATGAGGGCGGGCCGGTCTACGTGCAGGGCCGCGAGGCGGCACTGAAACGCTTCAACGACCGCTATTTCGAAGCGCGCGATGCCAACAGCGGCATCACCCTGTCGATCAGCCGCAACGATGACGGCACGCCGCAGGTCAGCTACACCGGCCGAGGCGGCGCCAATGGCATCTGCCAGGTCAGTGCCGGCAGGACGCCCGCACCGGCAGCACAGGGCGATGCGCCTCGCGACGCTGCCACCGGCGACGCCGCGCTACCGCGCGAAGTCACCTGCGAATCCACCGGCCAGCAGCAGGTGTCGTGCGATCTGAATACCCGTGGCAACGTCGAAATCGTGCGCCAGCTCAGCCGCACCCGCTGCGAGGAAGGCAAGAACTGGGGCCTGTCGCGGCACTCGGTGTGGGTCAACGGTGGCTGCCGCGCGGTGTTCCGCAATGTGTCCTCGGTGTCCACCCCCGCGCCGGCAGACGATACCGCACTGGGCGCCTGCAACATGCGCAAGGGCGCGCAGGGTGCGCTGGTTACCCAGATGCCGGTGGGCAGCGATTACCAGGAGCTGATCATTGATTATCCGGATGGCCGCTTCCTGTGCATGATGCGCAACAACGGCCAGGTGCAGAGCGTGACGCCGGTTCGCCGCCGCGGACGCTGAGCGCGGGGTGTAGACCCGGCGTCAGCCGCCGGACCTGTACAGCAGCACCCACGCCAGGATCAGGGCGAACGTTCCAACGACGGTCACGCCGAACCACAGCGCGGCCACCTTCACGTTGCCGATCAACGCCGCCAGCATACGGTGCAGTTCGCTTTTCAGAATCGGGTATTCAGCGTGCGCCTTGCGCAGACGCTGCCAGCCCAACCCGAGGAACAGCAGAAACGAAAATGGTGTCAGCAGCAGCGTCGCCTGCATCAGCCAGCCGTTCGGCGACGCATCGATCGAGTTGCTTAGAAAAACCGCAAAAGCGGCAAAGGGCAGCGCTCCGATGAAAAAGCGTGGCCAGGCGGTATTGATGAAGGGCGACATCGCAATCTTCCATGAAAGGTGGTCGGGACCGCGCCGCATCATGCCATGCAATGGCCCTGCTGCACCGCCGCGAGTGGTGTCACACAGCTCTGGCTAGACTGTGCTTCTTTTTCCCCCGCAGGAGGCACCCATGGCCCATCCAATTTCCGTATCCCTGATTGGCGTTCCCACCGATGTGGGTGCGGGCCATCGCGGTGCCCGGCTGGGGCCGGAGGCGCTGCGCGTGGCGGGCCTGCCGGAGGCGCTGGAAGCGCGTGGCGTGGACGTGCGCGACCTGGGCAACCTGGATGGCCCGCGCAACCCGTGGACCGCGCCGGTGGAAGGCTATCGCCACCTGGATGAAGTGGTGGCGTGGAACCACGCGCTGATGGAAGCCAGCTACGCCGAACTGCAGGCCGGCCGCATGCCGATCATGCTCGGTGGCGACCACTGCCTGGGCATCGGTTCGATCACTGCCGTGGCACGCTGGTGCCGCGAGCAGGGCAAGACCCTGCGCGTGCTGTGGCTGGATGCGCATTCGGACTTCAACACCAGCGACGTGACCCCGTCGGGCAACATCCACGGCATGCCGGTGGCCTGCCTGTGCGGCCTTGGCCCGGATGCGCTGACCCGACTCGGTGGTACCGCACCGGCGATCACCCCGGCGCAGATGCACCAGATCGGCATCCGCTCGGTGGACCCGGAAGAGAAGCGCCTGATCAAGACCCACAAGGTGGATGTCTATGACATGCGCTACATCGACGAGAACGGCATGAAGCGCGCGGTGGAAGCGGCGCTGGCCGGCATTGACGAGAACACCCATCTGCATGTCAGCTTCGACGTTGATTTCCTCGACCCGAGCATCGCGCCGGGCGTGGGCACCACGGTGCCGGGTGGCGTGAACTACCGCGAAGCGCAGCTGGTGATGGAGATGATCGCCGACACCGGTCGCATGGGCTCGCTGGACATCGTCGAGCTCAACCCCTTGCTGGACAAGCAGAACGCCACCGCCGAGCTGGCCGTGGACCTGGTCGAAAGCCTGTTCGGCAAGTCCACCCTGATGCGCGACTGAGCTCTCCGCCTGAACGGATCTGTGATCCGTTCACACCCGCTCCACGCCCCTGCCGCCAGATTGCACTTCACGCGGCGGCAGTGGCATTGGCCTCTTCCGCCGAGCGACCGAACCCCATCCGCGAATGAAGCGGTATAGCGGCGAACCCAAGGAGAAGCCCATGAAGCGCGTAGTTGCCCTGATGCTGTTGTCGATGTTCTCGGTGGCCCTGCTGGCCGGTTGCAACACCGTTGCCGGTGCCGGCAAGGACGTGCAGAAGGCTGGCGAAAAGGTTGAGGATGCCGCCAAGGGCCGTTGAGCCTGACGTGGAACAGAAAGCG
This sequence comes from Stenotrophomonas sp. YJH_SMC_8, assembly GCF_059371315.1. Taxonomy (NCBI): domain Bacteria; kingdom Pseudomonadati; phylum Pseudomonadota; class Gammaproteobacteria; order Lysobacterales; family Lysobacteraceae; genus Stenotrophomonas; species Stenotrophomonas sp. YJH_SMC_8. Next base: position 203,525 of record NZ_JCAFUL010000007.1, read on the forward strand.
AAAAAGGCCGGGGATTTCCCCGGCCTTTTTTTGTTGCGCGTTTTCTGCAGCGCACGTGTCGAAGCGTAGTGAACCATTCAAGCAGGTGAGCATTGTTTTCATGGTCGGTTGACCGGTACTCAACAGCGGCTGCGCGAAGCTGGGACCACGGTAAGAATGCCGTTGCAGCCAAGGATTCCCAGCAATGAACAAAGACATCATTTCCGGCAAGTGGTCGCAGCTGAAGGGCAAGGCCCAGGCCAAGTGGGGCGATCTGACCAACGACGATTTCGATGTGGCCGAGGGCAATGCCGAGTATCTGGCCGGTCGCCTGCAGGAACGTTATGGCTGGGCCAAGGACCGCGCCGAGAAGGAAGTGCGCGAGTTCCAGGACAGCGTGAGCAAGGACTACCCGGACTACAAGTAAGTACCACGGTTTCCCCCACAGCACGACGCCCGCAACCTTACGGTGCGGGCGTCGTGCTGTCTGCGGTCAACGCGCCGGCGGGTCCGGCACGTAGCGGTTCGGGAATGCCTGCGGTTCGCGCGGCAGGCGCGACGGCGGTGTATCGACCAGGATGCCGCGCGCGCGCAGGTTGCGGGCGCTGTCGTAGCGCAGCTGCAGCACCTGGGCAGGACTGCGGCTGGCGCGCTCGAAGTCGGTATCGCGTACCGAGGACTGTTCGCGTGCGCCGTGGCCGGTGCCCAGCGCAGGGGCCTGCGACTTGCTGGCATAGCCCTCGATGCGGCTGGCACTGGCATCGGCGGCAGCCTCGGCCTGCGCGGCCGGTGCCGGCAGCGGCACGCCACGGCGCAGGATCGGCTCCGGACGCCAGCGACGTGCCTCCTCGAACACCGCAACACCGACCACGCCGATGTTGTCCGGGCGGCCGGTGCGGCTGGCATAGCTGCCGCTGGGGCTGCTGAACACGAACTGCGCCACTTCGTCCTGGCTCTTGCGCCAGCCGGTGATGTCGGCGCGCTGGCCGGGGTTGAGCACGTAGCCGGTCTGCGAGGGATCGGCATCCTCGCCGGAGATGGCGTTGACGCCGTCCACCGACAGCACCACCAGCACCCGGCGCGGGCTGTCGTTGTACAGGCGCACGGCGTAGCGGTGGCCGCGCTCGCCGGCTACCCAGCGCTGGCCTTCGGCGGGGTAGCTGCGCAGTTCGGTGCCACGGTCGCGGTCGACCAGGGCCATGCGCACGGGGCCGCCCGTGTACACCGGCGGCGGGGGTGGGGCCGGGCGGAAACCAGCCAGGGGCAGGATCAGCAGCAGGGGCAGCAGGCGTTTCATCGGGCGTCTCCAGCGGGGTTGGGTGAATGAACGCGCCGCCGGCCCTGACGGGGTTGACCGTTGGCACGGTAAACTGGCCCCGTTCATCGAAGGTTTCCCCACGCAGTCATGACGACCCGAGTCCTTACCGGCATCACCCCCTCCGGCACGCCCCACCTGGGCAACTACGTTGGCGCCATCCGTCCGGCCATCGCGGCCAGCCGCGCCCCGGGGATCGAGAGTTTCTTCTTCCTGGCCGACCTGCACAGCCTGATCAAGTCGCAGGACCCGCAGCGCACCCAGCGCGCGACCCTGGAGATCGCGGCCAGCTGGCTGGCCTGCGGCCTGGACCCGGAACACGTGTGGTTCTACCGCCAGAGCGACATCCGCGAGACCACCGAGCTGATGTGGTTCCTCACCGCCATCGCCAGCAAGGGCATCCTCAACCGCGCCCACGCCTACAAGGCGGCGGTGGACAAGAACCGCGAGGAAGGCGTGGACGAGGACGCGGGCGTCAGCGCCGGTCTGTTCATGTACCCGGTGCTGATGGCTGCCGACATCCTGATCTTCAAGGCCAACCAGGTGCCGGTGGGCCGCGACCAGATCCAGCACATCGAGATGGCGCGTGACTTCGCCCAGCGCTTCAACCACGTGTACGGCAAGGAGTATTTCCCGCTGCCGGACGTGGTGATCGACGAGCAGGTGGCGACGCTGGCCGGCCTGGATGGCCGCAAGATGAGCAAGAGCTACCACAACACCATTCCGCTGTTCGTGCCGCGCGAGGAGCTGAAGAAGCTGGTGTTCTCGATCCTGACCGACTCGCGCGCACCGGGCGAGCCGAAGGACACCGAGGGCTCGGCGCTGTTCCAGATGTACCAGGCCTTCGCCACCCCGGAACAGACCGCCGAGTTCGCCAAGGCGTTCGCCGCCGGCATCAGCTGGGGCGATGCCAAGCAGCAGCTGTTCGAGCGCATCGACAGCGAGTTGTCGCCGCTGCGCGAGCGCTACAACGCGCTGATGGCCGAACCGGAAAAGATTGAAGCGCTGCTCAAGCGCCGTGGCCAGCAGCTGCGCGAGCAGCTGGCGGCCCCGTTGCTGGATGAACTGCGCCATGCCGTGGGCCTGCGCGACCTGTCCACTGCCGGCGACATCGCCAGCGAGGACGCCGGCGTGGCCCGCGTGGCACCGCCGCTGTTCAAGCAGTACCGCGAGAAGGATGGTCGCTTCTACTTCAAGCTGACCGCCGGTGATGGCACGCTGCTGATCCAGAGCGAAGGCTTCGATTCGCCGCGCGATGCCGGCCAGCTGATCGCGGTGATCAAGCAGGCCGAGCAGGGCGACCAGCTGCAGAGCGAGCTGTTCAAGCTGGAGGCCGAAGTGGACGCGGTGCTGGCTGCGCTGGCGGCGCTGCGCGAAGCGTAAGGGGTAGTGCCGGCCGCTGGCCGGCAACCGCACGTTCCCCAGGTTCCCGGAAATGCCGGCCAGCGGCCGGCACTACCCGCGAACGAAGGTCATGGCATGATGTCCGCGCGCCCCCGGCGCGATGACATGGAGTCTGCGATGGCCTGGTTGTCGCTGCTGCTGTTCCTGCCCTGGTTCCTGCTGCTGGGCAGCCTGTACTGGCTGTTCCCGCGCCAGCCGCGTACCGCGCGGCGGCGCCTGTTCGACGGCACCACCCTGTTGCTGGCCTTTGCCTTGAGCATCGTATCGATGCTGTGGGGGCACCACATCGGCGTGGTACAGCCCGGCGCTGGGCCGATCTGGCCGCAGGTGCTGGCGGTGTTGTACGCCTACGGTGCGTTTCTGGCGGTGCTGGTGCTGGCGTTGCTGCTGCGGCCGCGGCTCGCATTGCGCTGAACCTGGCCCTTGCGCGCCCGATGGACCTGCGGTTGGTGGGCCTGCGCTTGCCTTGGTAGAGTCGACTGTTAGTCGACTGCTCTTCTGGAAGCCCGCGCTGCGCGCGACAGTCGACCGACAGTCGACTCTACCCGGCCACAACCCGGCACTACCCGACCAAAGCCGCATCGAACCAGAGCCGCCCGCGCGCCTACCATGGGCGTCTGTTCCCGACCCTGCCAGGTGCGTGCCGATGACCGCCGACCCCAGCATCCACACCATTGATACCGGCTTCCAGCGCCCGGACTTCGATGCGGCCTACCTGATCGTTGAAAACGGCCGCGCCGCCTTCGTCGATTGCGGCACCGGTCTGTCGGTACCGGCCATGCTGCAGGCGCTGGCCGACACGGGGCTGGGCGTGGATGCGGTGGACTGGCTGCTGCTGACCCATGTGCACCTGGACCACGCTGGTGGTGCCGGCCTGCTGATGCAGCAGCTGCCCAACGCGAAGGCGGTGCTGCATCCGCGTGGGGCACCGCACATGATCGATCCGACCCGGCTGATTGCTGGTGCCACGGCGGTGTACGGCGCCGAGGAGATCGCGCGCAGCTATGGTCGTATCGAGGCCATTCCCGAACACCGTGTTGTGGTGGCCGAAGACGGGCACCGCATCGGCCTGGCCGGCCGCGAGCTGGTGCTGCTGCACACGCCGGGCCACGCCCTGCACCACTACTGCGTGTGGGATGCGCGCAGCCGCAGCTGGTTCACCGGCGATACCTTCGGCATCTCCTACCGCGAGCTGGACAGCGCGCAGGGCGCTTTCATCTTCCCCACCTCGTCGCCGGTGCAGTTCGACCCGGAGGCGATGAAGGCCTCGATCCGGCGCATGCTCGACTACGCGCCACAGGCGATGTACCTGACCCACTATGGCCGCGTTGAGCAGGTGCAGAAGCTGGCCGACGACCTGTTCGAACAGATCGATGCGATGGCCACCATCGGCCGCCAGTGCGATGGCCGCCCGGACCGCCACCGCTGCCTGCTGGCCGCGTTGCAGGCGCTGTACCTGGAACGCGCGCAGCAGCATGGCTGTGCGCTGGACCAGGCGGCGGTTACGGCGGTGCTGGCGATGGACATCGAGCTGAACGCACAGGGCCTGGCCTGCTGGCTGGACCGCATCCGTCGGTAGATCCACGCCATGCGTGGATGACGCAAGCCCACGCTGCACCGCGATGTCACGACCACGTTACACTCTGGTGACTTCCAAGCCTGCCGTGGTACTGCCGTGAATCCGATGCGCGTGTTGCTGCTGTCGTCCTGCCTGTTCGTCGGTGGCCTGGCCCATGCGGCCAACGACCTGCCGGGTGGTGGCATCGATCCGCAGGCACTGTCTCGGCATGTGCGTGTGCTGGCGTCGGATGAATTCGAGGGCCGCGCGCCGGCCACCGAGGGCGAAGAGCGCACGGTGCAGTACCTGATCGAGCAGTTCCGCAGCTACGGCCTGCAGCCGGGAGGCGTGGACGGCAGCTGGGTGCAGCCGGTGCCGCTGGTGCGTGCCCAGCTGGATGGCGCGGCCAAGGCCAGCCTGTCGCTGAAGCAGGGCAAGCGCGCGCTGGCCAACGGTGTGGACGTGACCCTGCAGAGCCTGCAGCCGCGCAAGCGCGTGCAGATCAAGGATGCGCCGCTGGTGTTCGTCGGCTACGGCATCGACGCGCCGGAACGCCACTGGAACGATTACAAGGACGTGGACCTGCACGGCAAGATCGCCGTGGTGCTGATCAACGACGCCGATTTCGAGGCCGATGCACCGGGCGCGTTCGACGGCAAGGCGGTGACCTACTACGGCCGCTGGACCTACAAGTTCGAGGAAGCCGCACGCCGTGGCGCCGAGGGCGTGCTGATCGTGCACGAGACCGCTCCTGCGGCCTATGGCTGGGCCACGGTGAAGAGCTCGGGCACCTCGCCGCTGTTCGACATCGAGCGCGACCAGGCTGAAGCGATGGCGCAGCACACGCCGCTGCGTGGCTGGATGCAGCGTGAGCTGGCCGAGGCGATCTTCGCCGACGCCGGCCTCGACTTCGATGCCGAGAAGCGCAAGGCGATGCGCGCCGACTTCCGCCCGGTGGCGCTGGACAACGCCAGGCTGAGCGTGGACTTCGCGTTGAAGCGCGAACAGGTGGTGACCCGCAACGTGGTGGCCAAGCTGCCCGGTGGCGCGCATGGCGACGAGGCGGTGATCTTCTCCGCACACTGGGATGCCTTCGGCATCGGCCAACCCGATGCCAAGGGCGACCGCATCCGTCGTGGCGCGATCGACAACGCCACCGGCGTGGCCACGGTGCTGGAGCTGGGCCGCGTATTTGCTGCCGGCCCGCAGCCGCAGCGCACGCTGTACTTCGTGGCACTGACCGCTGAAGAGAAGGGCCTGCTGGGCGCCAGCTACTACGCCGCGCATCCACTGGCGCCGCTGGACAAGACGGCGGCGGTGTTGAACATCGAGATGTTCAGCCCGGATGGCCCGACCCGTGACATCGCGTCGTGGGGCAAGGGCCGGGTGTCGCTGGAAGGCGACCTGGAGCGCGTGGCCAAGGCCCGTGGCCGCAGCTACAGCCCGGATCCGAACCTGGAGGCCGGCTTCTTCTACCGCGCCGACCACTTCGCCTTCGCCCGCCTGGGCGTACCGGCGATCACCATCGGCCCGGGCCTGGACAAGCTGGACGGCGGCGTTGAAGCCGGCCGTGCGCTGCGCGAGAAGTACTTCGCCGACTGCTACCACCAGGCCTGCGATGCCTGGACCCCGAGCTGGGACCCGAGCGGCCACGCCGCCGACACCCTGCTGGTCTATGACCTGGGCGCGGAGCTGGCCAACAGCCGCCGCTGGCCGACGTGGGAAAAGGAATCGGAGTTCCGCGGCGCGCGCGACAAGAGCGAATCCGCCCGCCGCTGATGGGCCGGTGAATGACGGTGTGTAGAGTCGACTGTCAGTCGACTATCGCGCGCAGCGCGGGGTTCTTCGCGGTCTGATCGAAGAGCAGTCGACTGACAGTCGACTCTACCCTGTCGGGGCTTCGACGATTCACCAGCGTGGGATGGATGCCGCAATGCAGGCGGTAGAGTCGACTGTTAGTCGACTATCGCGCGCAGCGCGGGGTTTTTCGCGGTCCCGTCGGGGCTTCGACGATTCACCATCGTGGGAAGGATGCCGCGATGCAGGTGGTAGAGTCGACTGTCAGTCGACTATCGCGCGCAGCGCGGGGTTTTCCGCGGTCTGATCGAAGAGCAGTCGACTGACAGTCGACTCTACACCGCAGGTTCCATCCGGCCGGTCTTCCACAGCGGCCACCGGCATTGCACCGGTGGCCGCGATCACTGCAGCGCCCTTACTTGCGGGTGCCGTCGAGCCAGTTCGGGCCCTTGTTTGTCAGGAAGAAGATATAGACCACCAGCGAGACCGCGATCGTTGCGGTGACGTAGATGGCGAACCAGTCGACATGGCCGGTCTTCAGTGCGCCCTGGTACAGCAGCGGGGCGGTGCCGCCGAACAGCGAGTTGGCCAGCGCATAGCCCAGGCCCACGCCCAGTGCACGCACGTGGGTGGGGAACAGCTCGGCCTTCACCACCGCGTTGATCGAGGTGTAGCCGGTGAGGATGACGAAGGCCAGTGCCAGGGTCAGGAACGCCAGCGTGGCGTCGTGCTGGTGCGGCAGCTGGGTGATCAGGTACCAGCTGTACAGCACGCCGCCGACACCGAAGAACACCAGCAGGGTCTTGCGGCCGATGATGTCCGACAGCCAGCCGCCGACCGGCTGCAGCACCATCAGGAACGCCAGCACGCCCAGGTTGATCAGGGTGCCGGTCATCGGGTCGTTGCCCGCGAAGGCGCTCTGGATCATCTTCGGGCCGTTCACCGAGTAGGTGTAGAAGGCCACGGTGCCACCGGCGGTGATCAGGAAGCACAGCAGCAGCGGCCGCCACTGGTGCACGAACAGCTCGTACATCGAGCCGGACTTCTGGGCCTTGCCCTCGCGCGCGGCTTCGATCGACGACTCCGACAGCGATTCGTCCATGCCGCGGCGCAGCCAGAACACCACCACTGCGGCGATGCCACCGATGCCGAAGGCGATGCGCCAGCCCCACTCGGAGATTTCCGGCTTGCCCCAGAAGGTCAGCATCAGCAGCAGGGTCAGCTGGGCCAGCACATGGCCACCGACCAGGGTGACGTAGTGGAACGAGGACAGGAAGCCGCGACGGCCTGGAATGGCGGCCTCGGACATGTAGGTGGCGCTGGCGCCGTATTCGCCGCCGGTGGCGAAGCCCTGCAGCAGGCGCGCGAACAGCAGGATGACTGCTGCCCAGATACCGATGCTGGCCGCCGTAGGCGTAATGGCGATCAGGAACGAGCACAGCGCCATCAGCGTGACCGAGACGGTCAGTGCCAGGCGGCGGCCGTGGCGGTCGGCGAAGCGGCCGAAGAACCAGGCACCGATCGGGCGCATCAGGAACGTGGCGGCGAAGATCGCCCACACGTACATGGTGGAGTTCTTGTCGTCCGGCGAGAAGAACTGTGATTCGAAGTACACGGCGAACACCGAGTACACGTAGACGTCATACCACTCCACCAGGTTGCCGGCGGAGCCTTTGAGGGTATTGGAGATCGACCGCCGCAGGGCGGCGCGGTCGTTCGCGGGTACGGCGGGTTGGGACGTGGTGCTCATCTGGGTGGGAATCCTCGATGCGGCGCGTCCGTGCGCAGGGAAAACGGCGCCCGGCCTTGGGGCGGCGCGGCCGGGCAGCCCTCTTGGTACTGCATGGGCCGTCAACACGGGGTAGCAGACCAGAGCAGGGTGCATGGATGGATGACAGCGTGCCACCGTACGGGGTGCCGGACCATACTCAAAACGTCCTAGAATCCGCCTTCCCCCGGCTCCCTGGTGTGTCATGTCGGCTCCCCCCTCTTCGTCTGCGGCTGCCCCCCGGGGTGGCCTTGTCGCGCTGGCATTGCTGCTGGTCTACGTGGTCTGGGGCTCGACCTACCTGGGCATCGCCAAGGCCCTGCATGGCGGTGCGCTGCCGCTGACGATGGTCTCCGGCAGCCGGTTCATCATTGCTGGCGGCCTGATGTTCATGGCCTTGCGCCTGTTCTGGAAGATGCCGAACCCGACGCTGCGGCAGTGGCGCAACCTGGTGGTGATGGGCGTGACCATGCTGGTGCTGGGCAACGGCATGGTGGTTCTGGCCGAGCGTGAGGTGTCTTCGGGCCTGGCCGCGACCGCGGTGGCCTCGGTGCCGCTGTGGATGGCGCTGTTCTCGGCGCTGCGCGGCCAGCATGCCAGCAAGGGCGAATGGCTCGGCATCGCCATCGGCTTCCTCGGCGTGGTCTGGCTCAATGCCGGCAGCAGCCTGACGGCCTCGCCGACCGGGCTGGTGCTGCTGCTGATCGCGCCGGTCGGCTGGGCCTTCGGTTCGGTGTGGGCACGCGGCCTGGACCTGCCGGGCCCGTTCATGACCGCCGCTGGGCAGATGATCTGCGGTGGCGTGCTGCTGGTGCTGATCGGCCTGGCGGTCGGCGAGCGCCCCACCACGCTGCCCGATACCGGTGGCCTGCTGGCGATGGCCTACCTGTGCGTGTTCGGTTCCATCGTCGCGTTCACCGCCTACGTGTGGCTGCTGCAGAACGTGCGCCCGGCGCTGGCCGGCAGCTATGCGTACGTCAATCCGGTGATCGCGGTGCTGCTGGGCGCACTGTTGAACGGTGAACGATTCGGCTGGCGCGACCTGCTGGCGATGGCGGTGATTCTCCTGGGTGTGGTGGTGTTGACAATGGCAAGGACGAGAAAGAAGTGAGCATGGACGAGCAAGAACAACGCCGGGGCCTGCTGGTCACTGCGTCCACCTTCGTGATCTGGGGCCTGGTGCCGGTGTACTGGCACCTGCTCAACGAGGTGCCTTCGTTCCAGATCATCGCCCACCGCATCATCTGGAGCACCGTGCTGGTGCTGGGCTGGCTGTTGCTCAGCGCGCGCCTGGGCTGGTGGCAGAAGATTGCCGCCCAGCCGCGCGCGCTGCCGATCCTGCTGGTGTCCAGCCTGACCATCGCCTTCAACTGGGGCCTGTACATCTGGGCGGTCAATGCCGGCCACGTCATCGAGACCAGCCTGGGCTACTTCATCAATCCGCTGGTGAACGTGCTGCTGGGCGTGCTGGTGCTGAAGGAGCGCCTGCGCCGCCTGCAGTGGGTGGCGGTGGCGATGGCAGCGGTGGGCGTGGCCTGGCTGACGATCGACGCGGGTACACCCCCGTGGATCGCGCTGGGCCTGGCCTGTTCGTTCGGCCTGTATGGCCTGCTGCGCAAGCTGGTCTCGGTCGATCCGGTGGCCGGCCTGGGCGTGGAGAGCATGTACCTGTTCCTGCCGGCGCTGGCGTTTGCGATCTGGGCCGAGAACGGCCATGGCGGCGCGTTCTTCCATGGCTGGGGCTGGCGCAACGACCTGCTGCTGATCTTCGGTGGCGTGGTCACGGCGGTACCGCTGATCGGCTTCGCCTACGGCGTGAAGCGCATTCCGCTGTCGCTGGTCGGCATCCTGCAGTACATCGCGCCGAGCCTGCAGCTGCTGCTGGGCGTGTTCTTCTTCCACGAAGCGTTCGACACCGCCAAGGCAATCGGGTTCGCGGCGATCTGGGCTGGCCTGGTGCTGTTTGTCGGCGACAACATCCGCACGATGCGCGCGAAGCGGTAACGACCCAGGGGTCGGATCCCTCCGCTACGCGGAGGGCTCTGACCCCTTGTTCTTTCCGCAGCCTGGGGTCGGAGCCCTTCGCCGGGCGAAGGGATCCGACCCCCGCCTTCCGGCCAAAAAAGAACGGCGCCCCGAGGGGCGCCGTTCTGCTTCCATCCACCGCCAGGAGAGAGAGATGGCGGTGGCGGGAACGCGGTTGCAGGCTTAGAAGCGCTGCTGGTACTTCATGTACATGAAACGACCGATGTCGAAGCCACCGTAGTAGGTGAAGCTGCTGTTCGGCTGGCTGTACATGATCGGACCCTGGTGGTCGAAGACGTTGTTCACGCCCAGCGACACGGTGCCGTCCCACGGCAGGCTGTAACGCACCTGCAGGTCGTGGAAGGTGTTGGAGCCCACCTTGCGGCTCGGCTGCGCATCGGTGTACGGCGAGACGAAGCCGGCCATGTTGCAGTCCGGGCCACCGGCCAGGTCATACGAGCAGGCTTCCTTCATGCCCGAGTAGTAGCGGGCGGTCCAGCCGATGCCCAGGTCGCCGTACTGCCAATCCAGGTTGAAGGTCGAACGCACGCGGAAGTTGCCCTGCCAGCCGGTCTTCTGCTCCACCGGCGTGGTGGCGGCGCTGTCGTTGCGCTGCTCCAGGTAGTCGGTGTAGGTGGTGTTCCAGGTGGCGGCGAAGCGGCCGAACGCGGTTTCCGGCAGGCGGTAACGCAGGCTGAAGTCATAGCCGGCGGTTTCGCGGTAGCCCGCATTGACCAGCGAGCGGTCCAGCGACGTCACCTGGCCCAGCGTCTTGGCACTGGTGGAACGGGTGAAGCGGCCACAGGCCGAATCCACGCCCTGCACGTAGCACTGGTTGAGGATGTCGGTGGCCGACTCACCCACGATCGCGTTGTCGATGCGGATCTTCCACCAGTCCAGGCTGACGTCCAGGCCCGGCACGAACTCGGGGCTGTACACCAGGCCCACGGTCCAGGTCTTGGCGGTTTCCGGCTTCAGGTTCGCATTGGAACCGGAGTCGAAATCGGCGATGCCCTGCTGGCCCGGACGGTTGGCGACGTTTCCTTCCGACGCGGTCTGCTGGCGGAAGTTCGCCGGCACCTTCAGCGCCTGGCAGCGTGCGGCCACGGTCGAGCTGCTGGCAGCGATGCCGAACGAGGTATCGCACGGATCGGTGAACGAATCACGGCTCTTCACCGCACCGCCGTACAGGTCGTCCACGGTCGGCGCACGGAAGCCGGTGCCATAGGTCGCGCGCACCAGCAGGCTGTCGATCGGCTTCCACTTCAGGCCGAACTTGCTGTTGGTGGTCGAACCGAAGGTGTTGTAGTCGGTATAGCGGCCGGCCAGGTCCAGCGACAGTTCACGCGCGAACGGCATGTCGGCCAGCAGCGGTACCTGCAGCTCCAGGTAGACCTCGTTGAGCGAGTAGTCGCCACGGGTCGGCTGGCCGGTGGTGCCGGCAATCTGGCCCTTCTGCACCATCAGGTCCGGGGTGTAGCTGGCTTCTTCGCTGCGGTGCTCGAAGCCCATCGCGGCCATCACGTCGCCGGCCGGCAGGGTGAACACCGAACCGGAGATGTTGGCGCTGGCGACCTTGGTGGTGCTCTTCATCTTGTCGACGAAGCGGGTGAACAGGTAGTCCTGCACGTCCTGGTTGCTCAGCGAGCCCGGGCCCGCATAGCCCATCGGCGCGGCCGGGTTCCACGGCACGCAGCCGGCGATCACCGCGCCCGGGGTGCCGCAGCGCGCCACGGTGCCATCCATGAAGGACGGGCCGACCGCCAGGTCGACGTGCGGCTGGTACATGCTGCCGGTACCGATGCGCTCGCCTTCATTGCGGTTGTACATGTAGCTGACGTTCCAGTCCCAGTAACGCGAACCGGTTTCGAAGCTGCCTTCCAGGCCGATGCTGGCGCGCTTGGTGTCCAGGTTGTTCTCGGTCGCACGCGGCATTTCTTCGGTGCGGTGCGAGAACAGCACGTCCTGGCCCCAGTGGTTGAACGCGCTGTCCTTGGACAGGGCGGCACGGGAACCGTTGCGGGCCTGTGCGGTGGACACCGAGTAGGGGTAGCCGGCCAGGTGCTTGGTCGACTCGCGCTTGCTGTACAGCGCGTCGGCGACGATGCGCAGGTCATCGGTGATCGAGAAGCCACCGTTGGCGAACACCGAAGTGCGCTCCAGGCCGCTCAGCAGGCTCATGTTGGTCTTGGTGTTGGCACCGTCGGCCGGATTGGGCGTGTGGAAATTGCCCTTCTGGCTCGGGTCGCCGCCCGGGCCCACGGTCAGCGACTTGCCGTCGACGGTGACGCTGCCCCACTGCGTGGTCTGGTTCAGTGCCTTGACGTCGTCGGGATGGCGCGGGCCACCCGGGTAACGGCTGAACTCGCGCTCGCTGCCGAGGATCTCGTCTTCCTTGGTGCGCTCGGCGCCGACGCTGAACCAACCGCGGTCGAAGGTCTTGCCGAAGGTGGCGCTGTAGGAGCGCTTCTGGCCGTCGCCTTCACCGTACTGGCCGACGTAGACGCTGGCTTCGCCACCGTCGAAGTTCTTGCGGGTGATGATGTTGACCACACCGGCGATGGCGTCCGAGCCATACAGCGCGGATGCGCCGTCGGTCAGCACTTCCACGCGCTCGACAATCGCCGAGGGAATCGAAGCCAGGTCGGAGTAGCCGCCGGCGCTGACGCCCATGCGGCGGCCGTCGATCAGCACCAGGCTGCGTTCCGGGCCGAGGTTGCGCAGGCTGACGTACGTGCCGCCGAAGTCGCGCGAAGAACTCAGCGACGACGAGCGGCTCAGGCTCGGAGCACCGGCGGCGGTGACGTCCTGCAGGATGTCGGCGACGTTGATGTAGCCCTTCTTCTCGATCTCGGCGCGGCTGAGCGCGACGACCGGCTGTGCGGTCTCGACACTGGCTTGGCGGATGCGCGAGCCGGTGATTTCGATGCGGTCGAGGTTGGTCGGGGTATCGCCGGCGCTCTGTGCGAAGGCGGGGGTGGTGCAGCTGGCGGCCAGCGCGATGACGATCGCGTTGCGCAGCGGAGTGGTTTTCAGGGACATCCGTGACATCTCGTGTTTCAGGAAAACAAGCGTCCGTTCTGTGGGCGCGTGGGGTGCTGCAAACCAACGTGGGGGCCGGGATTCTAGAGTGTTTCCATTCGTAACTGTTTGTCGCCATGCTGCTGAATGTGCGCGAAGATGAATCGCAACCAACAATCCACAGATGCGATGTGCGCAGCGTCACGCACGATGCGTGCGCGACGGGCAGAGGCATCGATAGCGGCTGCGTTGCCGCGATCTGTAGTGGCGTGTGTGCGCACGCCTTCATCCACGCATGGCGTGGATCTACTGCATCCAGATTGGGGTCAGATCCCTTCGCGCAGCGAAGGGATCTGACCCCGCCAACGAAAAAGGGACGGAGCCTTCGCTCCGTCCCCCTGCAGAACGTCCATTCAATCCGTGCGTGATGCTCAGGTTTCGCGCAACGCCGTGGTGATCGGCAAACGGGCCGCGCGCAGCGCCGGGAACAGGCCCCCGACCAGGCCGATGCCCAGTGCCCATTTCAGGCCGGTCCACAGCAGTTCCGGCGATACATGGAACTTGAACACCACCGCGCTGAAGTTGCTGCCGATGGTGGACACGCTGTAGCCATTGAACAGCAGCCATGCCACCGCGCACCCCAGCAGGCCGCCCAGCAGCGCCAGCAGCATCGTCTCCAGCATCACCGCGGTGACCACCGGCAGGCCGCGGAAGCCGATCGCGCGCATGGTGGCGATCTCGCGCGCACGCGTGGCAACAGCGGCATACATGGTATTGAGCGCGCCGAACACCGCACCCACCGCCATGATCGTGCCGATCACCTTGCCGAGGATGTCGATCAGCTTGGTCAGCCCGCCGCCCTGCTTGCTGTAGTAGACACGGGTGGTTTCCACGTCCAGCTTCAGGCGGGGGTCGGCGGCGACCGCCGCCTTGAACTGCTCGAAGCCGGCCTTGCCATCGGTACGCACGCTGATCGACTGCCACGCGCTGCGCTGGTAGGTGGTGGCCAGCGTATCGGCGTCGGTCCACAGCTCCGAATCATGCGCATCGCCGGTGGCGAACACGCCGACCACGTTCCAGGTCTGGTTGCCCAGCGTCAGCGTCTTGCCCACGTCCATGTCGCGGAACTGGCCCTTGGCGCCCTGGCCGACCACGATCTCGCGCAGGCCGGTGGCGAACTTGCGGCCCTCGATGATCTTGACCTTGTCATGCACCGCCCAGGCCTGTGGGCCAACGCCGCGGAACTGCGCGTTGACGTCGGTGCCGTCGGACTTCGATACCAGGTTGACCACCTGTGACAGCTCCGGCGACAGCAGCGGCCGGCCTTCGCCATCGCGGCTGATGCCGGGCAGGGTGGACAGCGTGGGAACCTGTTCGCGGGTGATCACCGAATTGGTCTCGGCCTGCGAGCCACCGCGCAGCACGATGGCGGTGGTGTCATCGCCGGTATTGTTGAGCGTGGCCTGGAAGCCTTCGCCCATCGCCAGCATCGCCACCAGCACGCCGACCACGCCGGCGATGCCGACCACGATCACCGAGGACGCACCCCAGCGCTGCGGCAGGCTGGCCACGCCGATGCGGGTGGCCGCCAGTGCCAGCCGGCCGCCACGGGTCAGCAGCAGCCACAAGGCCACCAGCACGGCCACGGCCAGCACGCCGATCCACGGCAGGCTGATCCACAGCACCAGGCCGATCACCAGCAGCAGCACTGTCACGCCGTTGCCCAGCCACTTCTTGAGTTTGCTCTTGAACATGTCGGTGTCCTCCTCAGCGGCCGGCCAGTGCGTCGACGATCTTCAGGCGCTTGGCACGCAGCGCCGGCAACAGGCCGACGATGATGCCGATCACCACGATCAGGCCCAGCCCCATCAGCCAGGTCGGCGTCGGCACGTGCGGTGGCAGCATGCCCATGCTCTTCGGGCCGATCGCCGGCAGGATCAGCGCGGCCAGGCCCATGCCGATCAGGCCGCCGAGGCCGATCAGCAGCACCGACTCCACCATCACCAGGGTCAGCACGGTGCTGTCCTTGAAGCCCAACGTCTTCAGCGTAGCCAGTTCCGGCACACGCTCGCGCACGGCCTGGGCCATGGTGTTGCCGGTCAACAGCAGCAGGGTGAAGAACACCGCGCCCATGATCGAAGTGACGATCATGCCGATGTCCGCGAACTGCTTGACGAAGGCCTGCTGGAACGCCGATTCAGTCTGGGTCTTGGTCTCGTGGTCGGAGTTGGCCGAGATCGCATCGATGGCCTGCGCCACCCGCGAGGAATGATCCGGATTGTCCAGCGTCACCGTGTACCAGCTCACCTGGTTCTTGATGTAGTCGTTGGATTCATCGAAGTACTTCCAGTTCATCATCAACTGGCGTTCTTCATTGGCGGCCAGCGCACGGTCCTTGGAGCGGTAGATGCCCTTCAGCTCCAGCGGCCAGTCGTTGCTGCCGCCACGCGGGAAGATCGTCGCCTGCAACGGGATGGTGTCGCCGATCTTCCAGCCGAACTGCTTGGCCAGCGATTCGCCGACGATCGCGCCGGTGCGGGTCTGTTTCCAGTCTTCCAGCTGCGCCGGCTCGATCTGCAGTTCGCGGTAGACATCGAAGTAGTTGGGCGACACCGAGAAGTTCGGGAAGAAGTTCTTCGGGTCCTGGTAGATGCCGCCGAACCACATGCCGTAGGCCACATCGCGCACGCCGGCCACCTGGCGGATCTGGGTTTCCAGGCGGATCGGCAGCGACTGGGTGATGGACAGCCGCGAGGCCACCACCAGGCGGTTGGCGCCTTCCACGCTGCCACCGGACGAGAACGCCACGCGCACCGAGTCGAGCATGCCGAACAGCAGGAACGCGGCCACCACCGACAGCAGGGTCAGCAGCGTGCGGGTGCGGCTGCGGAACAGCTGCGCCCACACCAACGAGAAGTATTTCATCGCCGTGGCCTCCGTCAGTGGGCCAGCGGCGCGTCGGCCAGCTCGCCCTTGTCCAGGTGCACCGTGTGCGTGGCGTACTCGGCGGCCTTCGGGTCATGGGTGACCATGATGATGGTCTTGCCGTGTTCGCGGTTGAGCTGCTGCAGCAGGCCGAGAATCTCCTCGGCCGATTGGCGGTCGAGGTCGCCGGTCGGTTCGTCGCAGATCAGGAAGGTTGGGTCGGAGACGATCGCGCGGGCGATCGCCACGCGCTGCTGCTGGCCGCCGGACAGTTCATTGGGACGATGGCTGCGGCGGTCGGCCAGGCCGACCAGGGTCAGCGCGATTTCGGCATTGCGCTTGCGCTGGGAGGCACTCAGGTGGGTCAGCAGCAGCGGCAGCTCCACGTTCTTCTGCGCGGTCAGCATTGGCATCAGGTTGTAGAACTGGAACACGAAGCCGACGTGATGGCTGCGCCAGGTCGACAGCTGGCCGCCGCTCATCTGGTCGATGCGCTCGCCTTCGATGCTGATTTCGCCGCCACTGGGGTTGTCCAGGCCGCCGATCAGGTTGAGCAGGGTGGTCTTGCCCGAGCCCGACGGGCCCATCAGCGCCACGAAGTCGCCGCTGGCAATGTCCAGGTCGATGCCGTGCAGCACCTGCACTTTCTCGGGGCCACGCTGGTAGGTCTTGGTGATGTTGCGCAGTGAAACCAGGGTCGACATGGGTGGTTCTCCACGGAAGGCGGGAAACGGGAAATCACGCCGGCGATGGCCGGGGGCGTGCGTCGAACGGTGCTGCCGGCGGCGCCCGCAGGCGCCAGGCCGTTACTGCGCTTGTTTCTGTTGCACCTTGGCGCCATCGCGCAGGGTGTCCGGCGGATTGACCACCACCGACTCGCCTGCGCTCACGCCCTTGAGGATCTGGCGGTCCTTGCCCATCGCCTGGCCGGCCTCGACCGTGCGCTGCTGCACGCGGCTCTCGTCGCCCAGCACGAAGGCCACCGACGCGCCGTCGCGCTGGACCACCGCCCCGCCCGGCACGCGCACGCCCTGCGGCTTGGTCGCCGCCTGCGGCTGCGCCTGTTCCAGGAAGCTGACTCGCACGCCCATCTCCGGCACGATGCGCGGGTCCTTCACCTTCAGCGCCACGCGCACCTTCACCGTGGCCTTGCCGCGGTCGGCGGTGGGGATGATGGCGATCACCTCGCCCGGGATCTTCCACTCCGGGTAGGCATTGAGTGTGGCTTCCACCGGCATCTTCGGCTGCACGCGGCCGATGAAGGCCTCGCCAACCTCGACTTCGATTTCCAGCGAGTCCATGTCGACGATGGTGCCGATGCCGGTACGGGTGAAGCCACCACCGGCCGACAGCGGCGAGACGATTTCGCCCGGCTGCGCCGCCTTGGCGGTGACCACGCCGGAGAACGGCGCGCGCACCACGTTGTTGTCCACGCCCAGGTCGGCGATGGCCAGCTGGTCGTGGGCGACCTTGACGTTGCGCTGTGCAGTGTCCAGCTGTGCGCGCAGGCTGTCGCGCTGGGCCACGGCCTGGTCGTACTGTGAGCGCGACACCAGCTGCTGGCCGACCAGCGCTTGCAGGCGGCTGGCTTCGGCAGCGGCCTGCTTCTGCTGCGCCTCCAGCCCGGCCACCTGGCTGCGTGCGGCCTGCAGCTGCGAGGCATACAGGCTGCGCTGCGCATCGGCATCGATCGGGTCCAGGGTGGCCATCACCTGGCCGGCTTCGACGCGCATGCCTTCCTCGATCATCACCTCGCGTACCTTGCCGGTGATCTTGGCCGATACCGTGGCCATGCGCCGGGCGACCACGTAGCCGCTGGCATCAAGCACCGAACTGCTGGCGCTGCCCTGCTGGATGGCCACCGCGGGTGCGGTTTCCACCTCCACGGCCGGGGTGCGGCCGAACAGTGCGAAGGCGCCGGCGGCCAGCAGCACGGCAATCACGACAATCGTGATCCACAGCCAGCGGCGGCCACCGCCATTGCCACCGGAGGCGGGCGGCGGCGACTTGCGGTCGATACGGAGTTCCTTCAACAGCTCGGCAGAAGCGTTCATTCGTTCCATCACAGACGTTCGGGCGGGTGTGGCCGGAAGAGCGGACGGCGGCGGTTCCGGCGGTGGAGCGTGCGGCACAGCATGAAGGCAGGCACAGCGATGACGGCAGTGACAGCTGTCATCCGATGACACTGACGGCGGCAACTGCGAAACGTGACCACGGCGGCACAGGATGGCAACGTCCCCGCTACCGGTACCGCCCATGGATCCGATCGCCCCGTCGCTGGCCCGCCTGCAGCAGGTGCAGGTGCGCTATCGCGACCATACCGCCCTGCATGGCATCGACCTGCAGGTCCGCGCTGGCCAGGTGCTGGCATTGCTGGGCCGCAACGGTGCCGGCAAGAGTACCGCGATCAGCGTGCTGTTGGGCCTGCGCCGCGCCGACGCCGGCCAGGTCGAGCTGCTCGGTGGCGACCCGCAGCAGCGCGCCAGCCGCCTCGGCCTGGGCGTGATGCTGCAGAGCACGAACCTGCCGCCGATGCTGCAGGTGGACGAACTGGTGGCCCAGGCCAGTGCCTGCTACCCCGACCCGATGCCGTTGCAGGAGGTACTGCAGCGTGCCGGGCTGCAGGCGCTGGCGGGCCGCCGCTACGGCCAGCTGTCCGGTGGCCAGCAGCGCGCCGTGCAGTTCGCCATCGCGCTGTGTGGGCGCCCGCGCGTGCTGTTCCTGGACGAGCCCACCACCGGGCTGGATATCCAGGCGCGGCAGACCATGTGGCAGGCCATCCGGCAGCTGGTGGCCGAAGGCTGCGGTGTACTGCTGACCACCCACTACCTGGAGGAAGCCGAAGCGCTGGCGCAGCAGGTGGTGGTGCTGGAACAGGGCCGGGTGCTGGCCGATGCGCCGCTGGCCGAACTGCGCCTCGCCGAGCGGCCGCGTCGCATCCGCTGCCGCAGCGTGCTGCTGGCCGACGACGTGCAGCACTGGCCGGGGGTGCAGCAGGTGCAGCGCGACGGTGAGCACCTGCAGCTGCTGGCCAGCCCGGCCGAGCCGGTGGTGGCCCGTCTGCTGGCCGCCGATGCGCAGTTGCGCGAACTGGAAGTACAGGGCGCGGCGCTGGCCGATGCCTTCCTCGACCTGAACCGGGAGGCCGCATGAATACCCTGAATCCGACCGCCGCCGTTGCGCGTCCGGTATCGACCTGGCGGCGTGCGCTGCGCCCGTACCGTGCCGAACTGCAGGCCGAGCTGCGCCGCGCCTGGCGTACACCCGCCTTCGCCGTACCCTCGCTGCTGTTCCCGGTGCTGTTCTACCTGTTGTTCGGCGTGCTGTTGGGCCGCGGCCATGCACCGCTGTACCTGCTGGCCACCTACTGCGTGTTCGGTGCGATGGCGCCGGCCCTGTTCGGTTTCGGCGTGCAGCTGGCGCTGGACCGTGAAGGCGGCCTGCTGACCCTCAAGCGCGCGCTGCCGATGCCAGCGGCGGCACCGTTGCTGGCGCGACTTGCGATGGCCGTGATGTTCGCGCTGCTGGTTGCTGCTCTGTTGATCGGCGTGGCGCGCGCCCTGGGTGGCGTGCAGCTTCAGGCAGTGCAGATGCTGCAGCTGCTGGCGGTGGCGGGCCTGGCCGCGTTGCCGCTGGGTGCGATCGGCCTGCTGATCGGCAGCCATGTCAGTGCCAGCGCAGCGCCGGCGATGGTCAATCTGGTCTACCTGCCGCTGGCGTTGCTGTCGGGGCTGTGGCTGCCGCTATCGGCGTTGCCCAAGGTGTTTTCGATGATGGCACCGCTGTGGCCGACCTGGCACCTGGCGCAGCTGGCGCTGCCGGTGGTCGGGCTGCCGTCGGAGGGCAGCGTCGTCAGCCATCTGCTGGTGCTGCTGGCGGTCACCCTCGTGGCCTTGCTGCTGGCCCGCCGCCGCCTGCGCCGGATCGGCTGAACTGGCATGATCGGCAGCGATCGTCCCCGCCTGGATCACCCCGTGTCGTCGAGCTGGCTTGCTCCCCTGCTGCGCCCCGCACCGGACTCGGCAGTGGCCGACAACCTGCGCCGCGGCAAACCGGCCTGGGCCGATGCCATCCACCTGCTGTGGACGGTGTGGGTGTTCATGACGCCGCTGTTCGCCGGCGGCTACACGCTGCGCTGGCTGGGCTTCACCCTGGCCAGCTATCCGCTGTTCCTGCTGCTGTACGCGCGCCTGCTGTTGTCACCCCGCCACCATGCGCCACGTTACGCACTGGCGATGACCGCGCTGGCGATCGTGCTGGTGCCCTGGTACCCGTCGGGCATCAGCTACTTCATCTTCGGCTGCGTGATGCTGCGGGTCTGCGGGCGTGGCAGCTGGTGGCGCTACCTGCTGCAGCTCGCCGTGCTCAACGCGGCCTTCTACCTGGTGGCCCATCTGGCGCACTATCCATGGCAGAGCCTGGTCTGGGTGCCGGCGGTGTCGTTCATCATCGGCATGGTGGTGAACGTGGAGGCCGTGAACAAGGAGAAGGATGCCGCGCTGCAGCTGTCGCAGGAGGAGGTGCGGCGGCTGGCGACCACCGCCGAGCGTGAGCGCATCGGCCGCGACCTGCACGACCTGTTGGGCCACACCCTGTCGCTGATCACCTTGAAGCTGGAACTGGCACGCAAGCTGCACGACCGCGGCGATGCCCGTGCGCGGCAGGAGATCGGCGAAGCCGAGGACATCGCCCGCGAAGCGCTGGCCCAGGTGCGCAGCGCGGTTACCGGCATCCGCGCCAGTGACCTGGCTGGCGAACTGGCTTCGGCGCGCCTGCTGCTGGAGTGCCAGCAGGTGCACCTGCAGTACGCGCCTCCACCGCCGATGCCGGTGGACGTCGAGCGCGGCCTGGCGCTGGTGCTGCGCGAGGCCGCAACCAATATCGTGCGCCATGCGCAGGCGACGCAGGCGCGGGTGGAATTCATGCTGGAAGGACGAATGCTGGCGATGCAGATCCGCGACGATGGTCGTGGCGGCGTAGAGGCAGAGGGCAATGGCCTGTGTGGCATGCGCGAACGCGTGGCGGCACTGGGCGGGCAGTTGGCGGTGCAATCGGTACGGGGCGACGGCACCGTGCTGACCGTGCGTGTGCCATTGGCCGCGGCGACCGCACCGCTGCCACCGGCGGCACCGCCGTCGCTGGCGCAGGACGGTGCCGCATGATCCGCATCCTGCTGGCCGAAGACCAGGCCATGGTGCGCGGCGCGCTGTCGGCCTTGCTGGGGCTGGAACCGGATATCGAGGTGCTTGGCAGCGCCGCCGACGGCGAGGCGGCCTGGCGCATGCTGCAGCAGCTGCAGCCGGACATCCTGGTCACCGACATCGAGATGCCGGGCCTGTCGGGGCTGGAGCTGGCCCAGCGCATCGCGCGTCATGAACTGCCGATCAAGGTGGTGATCGTGACCACCTTCGCTCGTGCCGGTTTCCTGCGCCGCGCGCTGGAAGCAGGCGTGCTGGGCTACCTGTTGAAGGATGCACCGGCGGAGAACCTGGCCGATGCACTGCGCAAGGTGAAGCAGGGCATCCGCGCGATCGACCCGCAGCTGGCACTGGACGCCTGGTCGCAGGCCGACCCGCTGACCGACCGCGAGCGCCGCGTGCTGCGCCTGGCAGGCGAGGGCCGCACTGCCAGCGAGATTGCCGAGCAACTGGGGCTGTCGCACGGCACGGTGCGCAACTACCTGTCCGAGTGCATCGGCAAGCTGGGGGTGGCCAATCGGATCGAGGCGTATCGGCTGGCGCGGCAGAAGGGGTGGTTGTAGAGCACCAGTAGCGCCGGGCCATGCCCGGCGGACCGTTTCCGCGCCTGCGGAGAGGTGTCACTTTCTTTGCTCGTGCACCGCGCTGCAGGAGCAGCGCGGAACGGCGCAGCCGGCCCGCAGGGTGGTGCACATGGATGTGCGCCATCAAGAAAGTAACCAAAGAAACACGCCGCCGAACGCGAGCCGGTGCTGCGCACCGGTGCCCTGCGCTCCTCGGTCCGTCGAGGGACGGCGCGCAGAAGTCAGCCGACTAACAGTCGGCTCTACAGGACATCGGCGCCTCTTCGCCCCTGATTCCCCTGCGGTGCTCGGCTCGCTCAAGGCGGACCCAACGTCAAAGGCCACAGCTGCACCCGGTAGATCCACGCCACGCGTGGATGCTCTTGCTGTTGATCTTGCCCTTCAAGTCCGCCTTGAGCGCAGGGCACTGGCTTGCGAAGCACGTCGGCTCGCGGCCGGCGGAGCGTTTCTTTGGTTACTTTCTTTGCGCGCAAAGAAAGTGACACCCCTCCGCAGTCGCGGAAACGATCCGCCGGGAACTCCCGGCGAACCCCTTCAGTCCTTCCCGCGCGCCATCGCCTGGAACACCCCATCACGCCGCACCCACAGGTGGAACAGCGCCGCACCCACGTGCATCAGTACCGTGGCGAACAACACATACGCCAGCAGGCTGTGCGCATTGCGCAACGCGGCATACAGCGCGGGGGTGTGCGGCACGATCGGCGGCAGGTGCACGCCACCCCACAGCACGATCGGGTAGCCGCCGGCCGACAGCATCGCCCAGCCGATCAACGGCATCGCCAGCATCAGCGCATAAAGCATCCAGTGCGAGGCCTTGGCCGCCATCACCTGCCAGACCGGCAGATCGGCCGGCAGCGGCGGCGGGCGGTGACGCAGGCGGTTGTACAGGCGCAGCAGCACCAGCAGCAGGATCGCGATGCCCAGCGGGCGGTGCAGGTCGATCAGCACCGGACGCAGGTGCAGCGAGGCGACCATGGTCACGCCGATGAACAGCATGGCGATGATCATCAGCGCCATGGTCCAGTGCAGTACCCGCGCCAGCAGATTGAAGTGGCCGTTGTGGGTGTTCATCGCGCGGCCTCCTTCGGTTGTTCGACATTGCCGCTGGCGCGCTCGCGCTCGCGGCGGTTGAACGACTGCGAATACACGGCCGAACGCGCAGCCAGGATCGGATCGTCGCTGCCGCGCACGCCACTGGGCAGGATCAATGGATCGAAGTTGATCTGGCCGCAGGCGCCCTGTTCCTGCGACTGCATGCGGTCCAGGCTGAGCACGCCGGCCACCACCTCATCGCGCGACGCGGGCCACGGCACCGACGGATCATCGATGGCATCACCCGCCGCGGCGGTGCTGACGACCAGGTTCCAGCGCACCGGGCCACTGGCCAGGCGCTGTTTCAGTTCCTGGCTGAGGAAATCGACGCTGGCCTGCTTGCGTGTTTCCGCATCCATCTCCACCACAGCCGCCTGTGGCTGCCAGCGCCAGCGCACCGCGCGCTTCTGGCCCTGCGCATTGGTGAACCAGAAGCTGTTGACGCTGTTGAAGGTGGTGTCGGCCCAACTGCTGGTCCATGGCGCCGTCTTGGCCCACTGCTGGAACGCCTGTGCGCTGGGGTATTTCGCCAGCACTGCCGCCATCTTCTGCGGATCCGGCTTGCCGGTGGCCGGGTCGGGAATGGAGGCGCGCGTCTGCTCGTAGAACGCCTCGGCCGTGGGCACCGCGAAGAACGGGAAGCTGTTCATCGCCATGCGCCATTCCTGGCCATCATCGCTGACCATCTGCACCGCGAGGCTGCGGACGCGTGCGGTGTTGTCGGCGCCATAGGGATCGCCACCGCCGATCGACAACCGGCCCATCACCGGCACGCGGCGCTGCGAGAACACGCGTGCACTGGACAGGGTGGGCGCCTGCGCACTGGGTTCGAACCAACCGCTTACGCAGATGCCCTTGCTGTGCGCACGGCGGAACCCGGGGTGCGCCGGGCCGGTGGCTTCGATGGTGTCGGTGAAGCGCTGCGCAGTCAGGCGGTCGCCAATCCAGCCGGCCAGCCAGGCGAAGGCCAGCACGAACGCACCCAGAATGAGTGCGATCATTGCGATCCAGAGCAGGGGTGAATGCTTGCGCGGTGCGCCCGGCGTCTGGCCAGCGCGGGTGTAGCGGAAGAGCGACATGGTCGGAGTCCTGCCTTCACGGAGCGTGTGGGTGGTCGACCCACACATCCTCGCAGAACCCGGCCGCGGCCGAAATTCAATTTTTCGTCAAACTTCCAGCCCTGCCAACGCCCCGGTAGAGTCGACTGTCAGTCGACTCGCGCGCGCAGCGCGGGGTTTTCACGGCCGGCTCCAATTGAAGAGCAGTCGGATCCAAGAGCAGTCGACTAACAGTCGACTCT
Organism: Stenotrophomonas sp. YJH_SMC_8; assembly: GCF_059371315.1. Taxonomy (NCBI): domain Bacteria; kingdom Pseudomonadati; phylum Pseudomonadota; class Gammaproteobacteria; order Lysobacterales; family Lysobacteraceae; genus Stenotrophomonas; species Stenotrophomonas sp. YJH_SMC_8. The sequence goes on from NZ_JCAFUL010000007.1 coordinate 227,491, forward strand.
ACCGTGCCCATGCCTGCCCCGGCGGTCGGGCCGGGTACGGCGTGCCAACCAAGGTCGGCACCCACCCGATCAGCTGTAACGCGCCTTCAGCATCGCCCATGCCGAGCGCAGCGCCAGGGCTTCGCCACCGGCCGGGCGGCCCGGGCGTTCGCCGTCGTTCCAGGCATACACGTCCAGGTGCGCCCAGCGCTGGCCGTCTTCCAGGAAGCGTTCCAGGTACAGCGCGGCGGTCACCGAGCCGGCCATGCGCGAACCGGCGTTGGCCAGGTCGGCGATGCCGCTGCTCAGGTAGCGCAGGTAGGGGCGCCACAGCGGCATGCGCCAGACCGGATCGCGGGTGGCGTCGCCGGCCTGCAGCCATTGCTGGGCCACCGTATCGTCATTGCTGAACAGTGCCGGCAGGTCCGGGCCCAGTGCGATGCGCGCGGCACCGGTGAGGGTGGCGAAGTCCAGCACCAGGTCCGGCTTCTGCTCGCCGGCGAAGGTGAGCGCGTCGCACAGGATCACGCGGCCCTCGGCATCGGTGTTGTCGATTTCCACGCTCAGGCCCTTGCGGGTGGCGATGACTTCGCCCGGGCGGAATGCGTCCGGGCCGATCGCGTTTTCCACCGCCGGCACCAGCAGGGTCAGCCGCACCGGCAACCCGCGCGCCATCACCAGGCCGGCCAGGGCCAGCGCGTGTGCGGCGCCGCCCATGTCCTTCTTCATGTTGCGCATGCCGTCGGCGGGCTTGATGTCCAGGCCGCCGGTATCGAAGCACACGCCCTTGCCGACCAGCACCAGCGCCGGGTCCGTTTCCTTGCCCCAGCGCAGCACGACCAGGCGCGGCGCACGGTGCGAAGCGCGGCCCACGGCGTGGATGGCCGGGAAGTTCTGCTTCAGCAGTTCATCGCCGGTGATCGCATCGACCTGCGCACCATGTGCATCGGCCAGCGCGCGTGCGGCGTCTTCCAGCTGCTGCGGGCCCATGTCTTCGGTCGGGGTGTTGACCCAGTCGCGCACGCGCAGGCTGGCGGCGATCAGGTCGGCCACTTCGCCGGACGGTGCAGCCACCAGCTGCGCCGGTGCGCGGTTGCGCTTGCGGTAGCGGTCGAAGCGGTAGCTGCCCAGGCCCCAGCCCAGCTGCAGCAGCGCCAGTTCGGCGGCCGGCAGTTCATTGGCCAGCTGCCAGACGCTGCCTTCCGGCAATGCATGCGGCGCATGCGCATAGCTGTAGGCATCGCCACGATCACCCACGCCCATCACGGCGCCGGCCAGGCCATCGGTGCCCGGCAGCAGCGCCACGCTGTGGGCGCCGGCGTTGAAGCCCTGCGATGCCAGCCATGCCTGCGTGGCAGCCGGCTGGCTGTCCTTCCACGCGGCGAACTGCTCGCGGTCCAGCACGTACAGCGGCAGCGCCGCGGCGGTGTCGGCGGTGAAACCAGTGATCTCGCTCATGCGTCAGATACTCCGGGGTGCGGCGGCGTCGAGGTTGGCGTCCAACCAGTCGGCCAGGCCGGTAAGGGTGTCGAACTGCAGGTCCGGCTGCAGCTGCGGATGGGTCCAGGTGGCTGCGTCGCGGTTGATCCAGCAGCCGCGCAGGCCGGCGGCGATCGCCCCGGCCACATCCATGTCGGCATGGTCGCCGACGTGCAGTACCTGTGCCGGTGCCACACCCAGGCGGGTGCACGCGGCATGGAAGATGCTGGCTTCGGGCTTGGCCGCGCCGTGTTCGCGCGAACCCAGCTGGAAGGCGAAATGATGGGCCAGGCCGATCCGCTCCAGGTCGGCGTTGCCGTTGCTCAGCGCCGCCACCGGTACCCGTGCGGCAATGCGTGCCAGCGCGTCGATCGCATCGGGATAGCACTCCACCTGGTTGCGCGCGGCGTAGAACACTTCATATGCCGGTTCCAGCAGATCGAGGCTGGCACCACTGTTGTGCAGGGCTTCGTGCAGGGTCAGCCGGCGCAGCGCGCTCAGGTCGTGATGGAGGTGCGGATGGGCGTGGTACAGCCGTTCGCGCAGTTCGCGCATTGCCTCCACCGGATACATCGCGGCGGTAGCGGGGCTGTGTTCACGCATCCACGCGTGCAGGACCTGTTCGATGCGGGCGCCGATCGGAGCGAACGGCCACAGCGTGTCGTCAAGGTCGAGGGTGATGGCTTGGACGGGGAAATTCACCCCGCCATTCTACCCCTGCCCGCGCGGGCTTTCATGCGGCGCGGCGGGCGGGAGGGGCGCTGGGCCGGGCCGGGTCAGCGCAGGTTGTAGGAACAGGCGATGGTGGTCTGGCCGTCGAACTGCTGCACGTCCAGATTATGCCGGCCCACTTCCTTCGTATAGGTGCCGGCCACCGGGTCGGACATCTTCGCCAGTGCCGCGATCTGTTCGACGCTGGCCGAGCTGAAGTACGCAGTGAAACTGTCGATGCCGTCCTCGCCGCTGTCGCCGTCATAGGATTGCAGTTGGTTCACCGGCTGGCCCAGCACCATCAGGGGCGTGGTCAGCCGGAACTCGCCGCTGGATTCGCCGTTCTGCGCCCGCGCCGGGGCCGGTGCAAGCAGCCGGGCCATGGCGTCGAACTGCTTGGGCGTGAGGTGCCGCTTGCAGGTAACCGCTTCGGCAAGCTGGGTGCGTGCCTGCTCGGCAGTCGGGGGTGCAGCGGCGAACGCGGGAGCAGCAAGGCAGGCCAGGGCGAGGCAACGCGTGGCGAAAGAGATCATCCGAACGGATCCATCCGAAAAAAGGGGGGCATAGTCTGCCACTTCGTCCCTGATTCGGGTTCCGCCATCTGCGTCCATCATTTACTGATGCCGCTATTCCAGCAGCCGCGCCCAGCCCTGCATACCGTCCAGGCGTGCCAGCACCAGCTTGATGCATACCAGCAGGGGCACCGCCAGCAGCAGCCCGATCATGCCCCAGGCCCAGCCGAACACCATCAGTGCCAGGATCAGCACCAGCGGCGACAGCTTCATGCGCCGGCCCAGCACGATCGGGGTCACCAGCTGTCCTTCGAGCGTGTGCAGGGCCAGGTAGGCGGCGGCCGGTAGCAGGGCCTGCAGCGGGTCGCGGAACTCGACGAAGCCCATCAGCAGCATCAGTGCCACGCCGATCAGCGGGCCGACGTAAGGGGCGAAATTCAGCAATGCAGCCACCGTGCCCCACAGCAGGGCCTCCTGCAGGCCGATGCCGAACAGCATCAGCACGCCAGCGAACACCAACCCGACCAGCGTATTGATCACGCTGATGGTCAGCACATAGCGCGAGACCTCGCGCTCGATCGAACGCAGGATGTCACTGGTGAAGCGCTGCTGCTGGCGGTTGGGGAACAGGGCGATGGCCGCGCGCTGCAGGCTCTGCCCATAGATCATGAAGAACAGCGTGAGCAGCACCACCGCCAGCACCGAGGCGGCCAGCCGTGGCGCGCGGGTCAGCATGCGGTAGGGGTCGTCCATCTGGGTGCGGATCACCTGCACCTTGTGGTTGCTGTCACCCCCGGCCACGCGGGCGAAGTTCTCCGCCGCCTGGTTGGCCTGCTGCACCGGCTTGGTCAGGTCCTGCACCTGGCGCGCCACCTTGCGCAGCTGCTGCGGGGCTTCCTGAGCCCATTCCATCGCCGGGCCAATCAGCTGCACGGCCAGCGAACCGGTCACACCCAGGCCGGCACCGAGGATCAGCAGTGCACCCAGTGCACGCGGAATCCACAGTTTCTGCAGCAGGCGCAGGATCGGATTGCCGACCAGCGCGAAGAACATCGCCAGCAGCACCGGCAGGATGATGTCCTGCGCCGCCCATAGCGTGTAGCCCACTGCCAGGGTCGCCAGCACCACCAGCGACATCGGCCCGCGCGGGCGCGACGGCGGGGGCAGCGGTGCGTCAGGTGGTTCGGGACCGGCCGGTGACGGGGACAGGAGGGACTCGCTCATCGACGCATCAACCGGAAAGGGGAGCGCATTATCCGCCGGCCGCGATCGGCGCGGCGGATTACATGCATCAACGTTCGGACAGCTCGGTGGCCGCTTCGGCCGGCCGCGGTTCGCGCAGTTCCGGTTCGGGCACGGGCCGGGCTGCCGGCGCAGGTCGCTCGGCGGTCGCCGACGTTGCCGCCTGTGCCTGTTCGCTGGCCTCGTCGGCTTCCTCGGCTGCGTCGTCGGCAGTGGCCGCGGCCTGCGCCGCCATCGCCGTGGCAAATGCCGCCTGCGCGCTGGCGAACAGGTTCGAGACCGAACCGACCATCTGCAGCCAGCGGGCACCGTTGACCTTGCCCGGCACTTCCAGCTTGCCGGCGATGAAGCCACCGGCCAGGCCGACCACCACGATGCGCAGCGGCGACCAACCCTGTCGCCAGACCTGGCTGAGCGTGGACCAGTGGTCCTGGGTCTCGCCCAGGCGCACGGTCACCACCTGTTCGCAGCGTTTCACCCGCCGCTGCAGCGCGCCGAACTTCATGGCTTGCCCTCGGGCAGCTGCACGCCGGCATCGGGGTCGTCTTCGCTGGGCTCGTCGAACAGGCCCAGGCGTGACAGCTGGCGCCGGGTGGCATGCATGCCGGTGTGGTGGAAGAAGTAGGACACCCGCCAGATCGCATAGCCGGTGACGGCCAGGCTCAGCAGGGAGGTGATCAGCAGGGCCTGCAGCCAACTCAGGCCCCAGCTCTGCAGCAGCGCGATGAGGGTGGCGGCCATCAGCAGCCAGGCCGAGGCACCGAACACGATCGCCACGCCGGCCCAGGCCAGCGCACGACCGAACGCACTGCGTGCCAGCGCGAAATCGGCCGAGGCCAGCCGGCGCAGCGAACGCACCGTGTGCTTGGCCGAATCGGCAGCGGCACGACCGGCCGCGCCGACCTGGCGGATGCTCTCATCCAGCGGCGGGGTGGCCGCCGGATCAGGCGCTTGCGTGTTGTCTTCGCTCACGCTGCGGCTTACTTGTCGCTGCTGCCGCGAGCCAGCTTGGCGATGATCCAGCCGGCAGCGAAGGCAACGCCGAACGAGGCCAGCGGACGTTCGCGGATCAGTTCGGCGGCGCTGTCGATCAGGTCCTTGCCCTTGTCCATCAGCGCATCGACCTGTTCCTTGGCGGCGGCACCGCCGAACTCGGCGGCGGCCAGGCCGGACAGTGCGCTGTCGGACAATTCAGCCTTGACGTTGGCCTTGCCGATGCGAAGCTCGTCGGTCGCTGCACCGGTTGCACCCTTGATCGCACCGCCGGCGGCCGTAGCGGCCTGCTTCAGGTGGGAACCGGCTTCACCCAGGTGTTCCTTCAGGTTCTCGGTATTGGTGGGGCTCATCGAATCACTCCTGTTGCGATGGGGGAACGGGAGTCGGCGGTGCCGACCTGGACTGACAGCAATAGCATTGCCGGGGTATAGGGGGTGTTACGGCAGGGCGATCAGCGCATCACGAGCTGGCCCTGCTGCTGGCCATTGTTGCGCAGCACGCGCAGCACCAGCGTCGGCGGGCGCTGCTGGAAGTTGGCACGCCAGCTGGCCAGGTCGGCGAATTCACCCACGGTGGCATCGGTGATGATGTCGCCCTGCTGCAGGCCGTTGCTGGCGGCGCGGCTGCCGCGCTTGACCTCGCTGACCAGCACGCCGCTGGCGCCTGACTGGCGCAGCGACTCGGGCAGGTCGACGAAGGTGGCCCCGCCCAGGCGCGGGTCCAGGCTGTCGCCGGTGACCGCGCGTGCCTGTTCCTTCAGCGTCGCCTTGATCTGCAGCGGCTTGCCTTCGCGGCGTACGTCCAGCGTCAGCGGGCTGCCGACCGCCGCCAGGCCTTCCACGTTGTGCAGGGCTTCGGCGCTGTCCACGCGCTGGCCGTTGGCCGACACCACCACGTCGCCCGGCTTCAGGCCGGCTGCGGCGGCGGCCGAACCGGCCAGCACGCGGGTGATCAGCGCACCGCGGGTTTCGCCCAGGCCCAGGCCCTGCGCGATCTGCGCGGTCAGGTTCTGGCTTTCCACGCCCAGCGTGCCGCGTACCACCACGCCGTGCTTGACCAGCTGGTCGACCACGCTGCGCGCCAGGTTCGAGGGAATCGCCAGGCCCAGGCCGATGTTGCCGGCCATGCTGCCCTGCGGATTGAAGCTGGCGGTGTTGATGCCCACCAGCTGGCCCTGCAGGTCGACCAGCGCGCCACCGGAGTTGCCCGGGTTGATCGACGCATCGGTCTGGATGAAGTTCTGGTAGCCCAGCCCGCGGATGCCGCTGCGGCCCACCGCCGAGACGATGCCCGAGGTGACCGTCTGGCTGAAGCCGAACGGATTGCCGATGGCCACCACGAAGTCGCCCACCCGCAGCTGGTCGCTGTTGCCGAGCTTGATGTCGGTCAGGTTCTGCGCCGGAATGCGGATCAGCGCGATGTCGGTGTCGCGGTCGGAGCCGAGGAACTCCGCCTTGACCGTACGCCCATCGGCCAGCGTCACCTGCACGTCATCGGCGTTGTCGATGACATGGTGGTTGGTCAGCACCAGGCCCTCCTTGGCGTCGATGATCACGCCCGAGCCCAGCGATTCGTTGATGCGTTCCTGCGGGATGTCCGGGAACAGGCGCCGGAAGAACGGGTCGTTGAAGAAGGGGTTGCGCACGCGCACCACCTGCTTGGTATTGACGCTGACCACGGCCGGCATCGCCTTCTCCAGCATGGGCGCCAGTGACGGTACCTGCTGCCCGGCCACTGCGGCCGGCAGTGCCGCCATGGTCGGCACCACCGCTGGAAGCGGCGCGGCATCGGCACGGTTGTCCAGGTGGGCGTTGATGCCGGTGGCAACGAAGCCACCGAAGGCGGCGGCGATTGCGAGCGTAAGCAGGGTAGGTAGCGGTCGCATGGGGGTCGGTTCGCAGGCGGGAATGGGGTCGGTTCGGCTCTACGGTAAAACAAGCTGAATGAGTGTGTCGCGATCTGGATAAATGCGCCATGAAAAACACGTCCGCGAACAGTGGGTCCAGAGCCGGGCAACGGATCCGCGGTGACACCCATCGAGGTGATCAGGACACCTCTGAAAGCCACCCTTCGCCGCGCGGACACAGTCGGATACTTGCGCAGTTCCGCGCAGGGAGGTGCCGCACTGCGCCACAACGCATGCCTGTCGCTGCACGTGCGCAGGTACGCGCGGCGGCGTCGATCAACCCGGTGGTTGGCGTGGCACAGTCCTTAAAAAAAGGGGTTTCCTGAAAACCTGCCACACCGAAGGGGGTGGTCGACTACACCATCGCCGTCGCAGCAGATGCGATTGCTGGCGCATGCCCCGTTCCACGATCGTCAATGTCGGTATAGCATCGCCCCGTTTTGATACTTAAGGCCCGCAGGAGGGCAACATGAGCAACGGTAATGGTGTGTCGGTCGTGACCGACGCCGTCGAGAACGTCAAAGAAACCGCCACCAACGTTGGCGAGACCATCGCCCACGCTGCCGAAGACGCAGTGAAGTCGGTCAAGAAGACCGTCAAGCGCGCCACCAAGGCTGCCGGTACCCGCGTTGCCAAGGCCAAGAAGGCCGTGGCCAAGGTCGAGAAGACCGTTGCCAAGAAGGCCGAAAAGGCTGCCAAGTCGGTCGGCAAGACCGTTGCCAAGGCCAAGAAGAAGCTGGAAGCCGCCAAGAAGAACGCCAAGGCCGAAGCCGCTGCCCTGAAGAAGGAAGTGGCCAAGAAGAAGGCCGCTGCAGGCAAGGCCGTGACCAAGAAGGCCGCCGCTGCCAAGAAGACCACCAAGGCTGCCACCAAGGCTGCCGGCAAGAAGGTCGCCACCGTGAAGAAGGCCGCCACCAAGAAGGCCGCCGTCGCGAAGAAGACCGTTGCCAAGAAGACCGCGGCCGCCAAGAAGGTCGTCGGCAAGAAGGTTGCCACCACCAAGAAGGCTGTGGCCAAGAAGACCGTCGCCGCCAAGAAGGTCGCCGGCAAGAAGGCCGTGGCTGCGAAGAAGGTTGTCGGCAAGAAGGCTGCCGCCACCAAGAAGGTCGCCACCAAGAAGACCACTGCTGCCAAGAAGGTTGTCGGCAAGAAGGCTGCCGTCGCCAAGAAGGCCGTTGCCAGGAAGACCACTGCTGCCAAGAAGGTTGTCGGCAAGAAGGTCGCCGCGACCAAGAAGGTCGTCGCCAAGAAGGCTGCACCGCTGAAGAAGGTTGCCGCCAAGAAGGCGCCGGCCAAGAAGGCTGCCGCGAAGAAGGCACCGGCCAAGGCTGTGCGCAAGGTCGCCAAGCGCAAGTAATCGCGCCGTGACCGAAGGCCCTGCCACCCACCGGGTGGTGGGGCCTTTCGCGTTTCTGGGACACGGTCTGGGGCAAGATGCAGGTTCTTCCCACCGGAGCCTCCAGGCATGCGTGGTATCGACTTCAGTTCCTGGCAGGGCGTGCTGTCCACCTTGGCCGGCCTGGTCCTGATCACCCTGCTGGGCGTGGGCATCCGCCTGCTGGTGATGCAGACCCTGCAGCAGCGCCGCGAGCGCGAGAACCGTCAGATCAACGAACGGCTGCGCACGCTGATGGCGGCCTACAAGACCCTGGGCGGTTCGTTCACCGGCGAACTGGGCGTGGATCCCAGCCATCGTCGCGACCTGCGCCAGCGCGAAGAAATCGAAGGCATCGCCGAACCGCGCTCGGATCGCACGCGCCGCATCCGCGATGCCGTTGAGGCCGCGCTGTCGGACATCCTGCTGCTGGGCACCGACGAACAGGTGCGCCTGGCCGCGCGCGCTGCCAACGAACTGGCGCAGGGGCGTCCGGTACATACCCACGAACTGGTGGTCTCGCTGCGCGACTTCGTGCGCGAGGCGCTGGATCTTGCCCCGATCCCGACGGATCTGCAGATCCCTCCGCAAGGGCCGACCCGGCCTGGTGCCAGCGGTGGCAGCAAGGGCCGCAACGACGGTGACGCCAAGGCGGGCCGTGGTGGCGGAGGCGGTGGTGGCGGTGGAATGGGCGCCGGGATGGGCGGCATGGGCCTCGGTGCCGGCGCCGCACTGGGCGCCGGCCATGCTGCTGCCAGCGATGAAACGGACGCGCGCTGAGCGCGTCCACCGGGTTCAGCGCGTCAGCTCGTAGATCGGCGCGAAGCCGCCGTAGATCATCCGCGCGCCGTCGAAGGGCATCGGATTCTTCGAAGGATCCATCCGCGGGTCCTCCATCATCTTCGCCATGCCAGCGTCGCGGGTCGGTTTGTCCGGCCATTCGATCCAGGAAAACACCACCGTCTCATCCGGCGTGGCTTTCACCGAGCCGAAGAAGTCAGTGGTCTTGCCGTGGGGTACGTCATCGCCCCAGCACTCGACCACGCGCAGCGCGCCGTACTCGATGAAAACGGGATCACCTGTGCGTGCATGGGCGAGGAATTTCTCCTTGTTGGCGGTGGGCACCGCCAGGACGAAACCATCGATGTAGCTCATTGCCTGCCTCCGGATGGACCGTGCCACATGCACGGCCTTCAAGTACCCGACGAACCAGCGCGTCGGGGATCGACATCCCGCGTGTGCCTGTTCAGCCCGGGCCACCCGGGAGCGGCGCCAGCGCCGTATCCGGCGGTTCCCGGCCGGCCAGGTGACGCACGAAGTAGTCCCACATGCGGTGCGTGTAGGTGGCGTCGTTGCGGAACAGCTCGTGGTCCTGCCGGGCCAGGTACAGCAGGTCGTAGCTGCGCTGGGCCTTGTTCAGGGCGGCGGCCAGCTGCAGGGTCAGCGCCGGCGGTGCGTTTTCGTCCAGCTCGCCATAGACCAGCATCAGATGCCCGCGCAGGTTGTCGGCCAGCGCTGCATTGTCGAGCCCGGCAAAGGGCGCCGGCACGCCATCGGCCATTTCCGTAGCTGGCAGCACGCCACCGAACAGCCGGTCCATGCCGTGCAGGGCGCCGCCGTACATGCCTTGGAAATTGTGACTGCCGGCCGAGGCCACGCCCACCTTGTAGAGCGCCGGGTAGCGCAGCAATGCCCGCGCCGCGCTGTAACCGCCGAACGAATGCCCGTAGATGCCGACCCGCTGCAGGTCGATGCCCGGGTAGCGTTCGCCTAGCTGGCGCAGCGCGGCCACATGGTCATCCAGCTGCACATCGGCGCCGTGCAGGAAGCTGCTGTCATGGAAGGCCTTGTCGCGGCCGCCGGTGCCGCGCGCATCGATGCTGACCACCACGAAGCCAAGCTCGGCCAAGCTGGCGCGTGACACCGGATTCAGCGCGGACACCGCCTCGGCGTAGGTCACCGGGGCATTGCTGATGAAGGCGCCGCCGTACATCGCATCGATCACTGGGAAGCTGCCGTCATCGCGATAGTCGCGGGGCAGGTAGACGGTGGCGAAGATCGGCGTGCGCCCGTCGGCGGCCAGCAGCTGTTCGCGCTGCGGTGGGCGCCACCCCGCAGCAAGCACTGCTCGGTTGTCCGCCTCTTCCAGCACCAGCAGCTCGCGACCGTCATCGCTGGCCCGCAGCACGGTGCGTGGTGGCTGGTCGAGACGGGAAACGGTATCCACCAGATAGCCACCGCCGGGCGACAGCGCCTGGGGTGCGCGCCCGCCGAACAGCGCGCCGGTACCGGCATCGGCCAGATGGTCGTAGCCATCGGCGGCCAGACGCTGGATCGGCCCGCCCTGCAGCGATACCCGGTACAGGCCGCGCACGTAAGGATCGCCCGCGCCGACGCCACCGGCACTGAAGTAGGCCCAGCCACCTGCAGCCTCTACACCCAGCAGGTCACGCACCACCCAGCGGCCGCGGGTCAGCTGGCGCTGCACCTTGCCGTCTGACAGGCGTACCCGGTAAAGGTGACCCCAACCATCGCGCTGCGAGAACCATACCGCCGTGTCCTGCCCGGGCAGGATGGCCACCGCAGGCCGGTTGTAGGAATACACGTTGAGCTGCAGGCGGGTATCGCTGGCTTCCTCCAGTACGGTTCGCATCGCCCCGCTGTCGGCCTCGACTTCCATCAGGCGCAGGCGCCGTGGTGCGCCGAAGTGTGCGATCACGGCGTACAACCGGCTACCGTCCCAGCCCACGATGCCCGCTTCGGTCAGCGTGTTCCAGCCCTCGGGCAATGCGATGTCATGCTGCCTGCCGCTGCGGGTATCCACCACAAACAGGGTGTCGCGTACCTGCTGTGCATCGCCCAGCACCCCCAGCTTCACGGTGTGCACGCGCGGCCGCGCGCTGTGGGTCGGGCTGCTTTCCAGATAGGGGTAGTCCTGCAGCGCGCGTTCGTCGTAGCGGATGCCGGCCACGTAGCGTCCGTCCGGTGACCAGCCGACCGCAAATGGCCGCACCGGCATTCGGCCCTGACGTCGTGGAATACCGCGCAGGGCGAAGTCCGGCAGTGCGCCATAGCCATTGCCGGCTTCACCGCCGTGGGTCAGTCCCCGTGGCGCCGTGCCAGGCGACTGCAGCCACAGGTTGTTGTCGCGCACCTGCAGCCACGCATCGCCTATGGGCGAAGGCAGTGCATCGGCCGGCGGCTGCGCATCCGGCGAACGTGCGCATTGCCAGCGCGGCCATTGGCAATCGACGGGCACTTCGCCGCTGAACCGCAGGCGCAGGCCATCGTCCGCCTGCTGCACACCGGCCAGGCGCAGGCGTGGCCCGCTGGCACCGAGCGGCGCAACCGCGGCGTCCAGCGCAGTGGGTTCGAACAGGGTCCGGCGTGTCGCCTGGACGGGATCGACCAGCACCGCCTGGCGCCGGCCCTGAGTGTCTTCGCGCTCATACCAGAATCGTCCATCGGCCAACCAGTGGGGCAGGACCGAAGCGTTGCGCAGCGCACCGCGCAGATGACTGTCATGCACGCGTTCGGCGCGCTGGTAGTCGGTCGCCTGCAGCGCATGTGCAGTGTGTGGCGACAAGAGGGCAACGCAGGCAAAGACAGCGGCGCGGACACACGTCCGCAGCGGATCGGGAACGAGCAAGGCAACCTCCTGTTGCAATCGTCGAAGGATTACAGATGCACGCGCGCCGCGCGCGTATGCCAGACGAAGCCTGAATCAAGCCCAAAAATTCAGCAATGCGAAGACGGCTGTTTTCAGGGAGCGTTGTGGCGGATAACGGAGAATTTACATTTCCGATGCGATGGCGCCCTGGCGCTGCTGCAGACCATAAGAAAGTAAAGGTGTACCCCCATGAAGAATTCGCTGATTGCTCTGGCTCTGGCCGCTGCCCTGCCGTTCACCGCTTCGGCTGCCGAGAACCTGTCGTACAACTACGCTGAAGCCGATTACGCCAAGACCGACGTCGATGGCATCAAGGCTGATGGCTGGGGCGTGAAGGGTTCCTACGGCTTCCTGCCGAACTTCCACGCGTTCGGTGAATACAGCCGTCAGGAAGTCGACCACACCAACATCAAGGTTGACCAGTGGAAGGTCGGTGCCGGCTACAACGTCGAAATCGCTCCGTCGACCGACTTCGTTGCCCGCGTTGCCTACCAGAAGTTCGATCGCAAGCACGGCCTGGACTTCAACGGCTACAGCGCTGAAGCCGGTATCCGCACCGCCTTCGGTGCCCACGCCGAGGTCTACGGCATGGTCGGCTACGAAGACTACGCCAAGAAGCACGGCGTCGACATCGACGGCCAGTGGTACGGTCGCCTGGGTGGTCAGGTCAAGCTGAACCAGAACTGGGGCCTGAACGGCGAGCTGAAGATGAACCGCCACGGCGACAAGGAATACACCGTCGGCCCGCGCTTCAGCTGGTAATTGCTTCCTCGGCGCGCCTGCGCGCTGAAGTTGCCTCGACAGGCCCGGCCCATGCCGGGCCTGTTGCGTTCTAGCGAGCCGGATCATCCTGCCGCACCGCATCCGGCACCTGCTCGAATGCGGATGAGCGGGCTTACTCGCCCTGGTACTGCTTCTCTTCCACCAAGGCCGAACCGGCCACGCGGTTGATCTCGTTCTTCACCTGCACGCGCTCGCCATTGGTGCCGTACACGCCGCGCGCCAGCTGGATGAACGCATCGTCGAACACCTGGGCCGCTTCCTTGTCGCGCAGCTGGTCCTGGATGTCCCACATGCGCTCGTTGATCGCCTTCAGCTGCTGCTTCAGCGCGGCCAGTGCCGGCTGTGCCTGCAGCTGCTGCTGCAGCAATGGCAGCAGGCCCTCCAGCTCGGTGCGCACATTGGCCAGCTTGGCGGCATCGTCGATGCGCTCGGCCTTGATCTCGAGAATGGTGATCTTGTCGATCAGCTCGCCGATCGATACCGGAGTCAGGATGGCGTCCACGCAGTTGGTCCCTTTGAACAGGGCGCCATGATACCGCGCCGGTGGTAACCGGCCCCGGTCTGCGGGATTTACGCCGAATTTGCGCTGCGGGCCCGGCAGCACCCTCGATCCGTTACGGCCAGCCCCCCGACACTGCCGTCCCGGCGGCCAGACCGCCTTCGACGAGGAAAACAGTGCAGTGAACAGCAAGGGGACAATGGTGGCGGTAGTGGCCGCGCTGGCAGGGCTGCTCGGCATCGGCAGTGCGCAGGCACAGGTGCAGGTGAGCGGCAGCATGGCGCTGACCAGCGATTACGTGTGGCGTGGCAGCTCGCAGAGCGATGGTGACCCGGCCGTACAGGCGGGCGCGAAGGTCGCGGTGGCATCGGGGTGGTACGCCAGCGTGTGGGGTTCCAATGTCTCGTTCAAGCCGGACAACGGCGCGCGCAGCGAATTCGATCTGGTCGCAGGCTGGTCGGGCGCGCTGGCCACGGACTGGACGCTGGACGCCAACCTGACGCGCTACCTGTATCCGGGCACCGGCCGCGCGCTGGACTGGACCGAACTCAACACCACGTTGACCTGGAAGCAGCGCGCCTGGCTGCAGGTCGCGCACTCCAACGATGCACTGGCCGGTGGCCATCGTGGTACCTATGCCCAGCTCGGTGTGCGTGTGCCGCTGCACGAGCGCTTCCGTCTGGATGCGGCGGTGGGCCAGTACTGGTTGGCCACCGAACAGGGACCGGACTACCTGCATGGCCAGCTCAGTGCCATTGCCACGCTGACGCCGGCGTGGGAGCTGCGTGCCACCGTGCATGACACGGACAACGCAGCCAAGCGCCTGTTCCCCGGCAACGCCGGTGGCCGATGGGAGCTGGCGCTGCAGGGCAGCTTCTAGTCGGCCATCGAAGCCTGGCGTGCACGCAGCGCGCCGGGCAGCCACAGCAGCAGCGCCAGCACGGCCACGGCAGCACCGGCCACGCAGACGCCGGTCCAGCCGAAGCGCTGGTAGACCTGCGCCGACAGCAGCGAACCCAACGAACCGCCGATGAAGTAGCCGGTCATGTAGCCGGCATTGAGGCGATTGCGTGCCGCCGGTTGCAGCGCATAGATCAGGTTCTGGTTGCTGACGTGCAGCAGCTGCGCGGCCAGGTCGAGCACCACCACGCCCACCAGCAGTGCCAGCAGGGAGTGTGCGGACAGCCCCAGCGGCAGCCACGACAGCAGCAACAGCAGCAGTGCGATGGCGGTGGCGCGACCGGTCTGGCCACGGTCGGACATGCGCCCGGCCAGGCCGGCGGCCAGCGTGCCGGCCGCACCCACCAGGCCGAACAGGCCGATGGTGGCGTCGCTGTAGGCGTAGGGCGGCTGTGCCAGCAGGAAGGCGAGCGGTGTCCAGAAGATCGCGAACATGGCGAAGCTGCAGGCGCCCAGCAGGGTGCGCTGGCGCAGCACCGGTTCCTGCACGAACAGCACGCCGATCGAGCGCAGCAGTGCGAAGTAGCCGAGGCCGGCGCTGTGGTGGAAACGCGGCAGGCCGCGCTGCAGTGCCAGCGCGGTCAGCACCAGGGTGCCGGCCGCGATCGCGTACACCAGGCGCCAGTCGCCCAGGCTTGAAAGCAGGCCAGCGACGGTGCGCGCCAGCAGGATGCCCAGCAGCAGGCCACTCATCAGCGTGCCGACCACGCGGCCACGATGCTCGGGCGCAGCCAATGTGGCCGCGAAGGGCACCAGCACCTGCGCCACCACCGAGAACAGGCCGGTGATCGCGGTGCCCACCAGCAGCCAGGTGAGCGACGGTGCGCAGGCACTGATCACCAACCCGCCGGCCGACAGCAGGCTCATCACCACGATCAGGCGGCGGCGCTCGAACAGGTCACCCAGTGGCACCAGCAGGATCAGCCCGGCGGCGTAGCTCAGCTGCGCGGCGGTGACGACCATGCCGACCTGGCCGAACGGCACCCCGAAGGCATCGGCGATGGTGTGCAGCAGTGGCTGCGCATAGTAGTTGCTGGCCACCGCCACGCCGGTAGCGATCGACATCAACAGCACCTGCCAGCGGTGCAGAGGGGGAAGGGTGGGGCTCACGTGGCAGTCCAGGATGCGGGTTGCACAGTGTCCGCCTGCTGCAGTGATGATGGAAATGAATCATCATCATCCCTGTCATCTGGAAACGAGATAGTCGGGTGAATCTCAAGCAGCTCGAGTTTGCCGTTGCCCTTGCCGAAGAGGGCAATTTCACCCGTGCCGCAGAACGTTGCCACGTGGTGCAGTCCGCACTCAGCCATCAGATCGCCGGACTGGAGCAGGAACTGGGCACTCCGCTGTTTGAACGCCTGCCGCGCCAGGTGCGGGCGACCGCCGCCGGTGAGGCCATGCTGGTGCATGCGCGGCAGGTCCTGGCCAGCCTGCGCCACCTCCGTGCCGACGTGGCGGCGGTGAGCGGCGAGGTGCGCGGGCTGCTGGCGATCGGGCAGATTTCCTCGCTGACCGGCATTGACGTGGTGGCAATGCTGGCCGCCTTCCAGCAGGTGCACCCGCAGGTGGAGTTCCAGCTGCGGGTGGACAAGAGCGAGGACCTGATCGCACAGGTGCAGTCGCGCGCACTGGACGTGGCGCTGGTGGGGTTGGCGCCCTCTGCGGCGCTGGACGGTGTCTGCCACAGGATGCTGCAGGAAGAAGACCTGGTGGCGGTGCTGGCCCCCTCGCATCGGCTGGCCCGGCGCAAACGGCTGCCTTTGACCGCGCTGCAGGATGAAGCGCTGGTCGACTTCCCGCGCGGTACCGGTGCACGCCGGCAGACCGACGATGCGTTCGCTGCCGCCGGCCTGCCGCACACGGTTCGCTTCGAGGTCAATCTGATGGAACTGGTCGAGCGCTTCGTCCGCCATGGGCTGGCGGTCGGCATCGTGCCGGCGTTGATCGCCGAAGGCTTTGAAGGTGTGGTGCGGATCCCGCTGCAGCCGACCCCGACCCGCCGCGTGCATCTGGCCTGGCAACGGCTGCCGACGCCCGCGGCACGGGCGTTCGTGGAGGCTGTGCTCAGCCGCGCAGGCGCAGGCTCAGGCCCTTGAGGAAGTTGCGCAGCATCTGGTCCAGGCAGCGCCGGTAGTTGGCATGGCCGGGCTGGCGGAACAGGGCGCCGACCTCCGACTTGGAGACATTGAAGCCAGCGCTGGCGAAGATCTCCATCAGGTCCACGTCGCGCAGCTGGAAGGCCACGCGCAGCTTCTTCAGCACCAGGTTGTTGTCGATGCGGGTTTCCACCGCGCGCTGCGGCTGGCTCTCGTCACGGCCGCGCAGGTGCACGATCAGTCCGTCCAGGAAGTGCGCCAGCGCACTGTCGCTCATCGCCTCGAAACCGGCTTCATCTTCGCGGCGCAGCCAGGCCTTCACCTGTTCGGCATCCACGGCGAAGGCCGGGTCGGCCATCTGGCACAGGGTCACCACGTGGTGGTCGCCCAGGTCCAGGGAGTAGCGCACGCTGCGCAGGACATCGTTGTTGATCATGGCCCATTGTACCGGTGGCCCTGCAGCTGGAGTCACATCCCTGTGCGGAGCAGAGGGATCTGACCCCGGATCTGGCCGATCCGGCAACACAGCGGCCAACCGACGATGCCAGAATGGGGGTCTGGTTTCCCCTGGAGTTGCCTGATGACCCGCACTGTCCTGATTACCGGCGCCACGTCCGGCTTCGGCGCCGCCGCCGTCCACCGCTTCGCCCAGGCGGGCTGGAAGGTGATCGCCACCGGCCGCCGCGGCGAGCGCCTGCAGCCGCTGGTCGACCGCTACGGCAAGGACGTGGTGCACGCCGCCGCCTTCGACATCCGCGATCCGATCGCGATGGAAGCCGCGTTGCTGGCACTGCCGCCGGCGTTTGGTGAGATCGACCTGCTGGTCAACAATGCGGGCCTCGCACAGGGTACGGCGCCGGCGCAGAGCGCGAAGCTGTCGGACTGGACCACGATGATCGACACCAACATCACCGCGCTGGTGACCCTGACCCACCGCCTGCTGCCGCAGCTGGTGGAGCGCAAGGGCGCGATCATCAACATTTCGTCGGTGGCGGGCGTCTACCCGTACCCGGGCGGCAACGCCTACGGTGGCACCAAGGCCTTCGTCAGCCAGTTCTCGCTGGGCCTGCGTTCGGACCTGCACGGTACCGGCGTGCGCGTGACCACGATCGAGCCGGGCATGGCCGAAACCGAGTTCACCGTGGTCCGCACCCACGGCGACCAGGCGGCGTCGGACAAGCTCTATACCGGCGCCAACCCGATGACCGCCGAGGACATCGCCGAGCAGATCTTCTGGGTGGCCACGCTGCCGCCGCACCTGAACATCAATCGCCTGGAACTGATGCCGGTCAGCCAGTCGTTTGCCGGCTTCCAGGTCGCCCGCGAAGGCTGACCTGCGCCGTGCGTCCTGTAGAGCCGAGCCCATGCTCGGCTTCGTCTGGATTCAGCCGAGCATGGCTCGGCTCTACAGAAACAAAAAAGCCGGGCAATGCCCGGCTTTTTCCATCTGGATCCGACAGGTCACTGTGCCTTGATCGCCATCGCCTGCAGGCCGGTGCCATCCAGCTTCTGCTTGGCTTCGGACAATTCGCCAGCGCTGCCATACGGCCCCATGCGCACGCGGTACACGGTCTTGCCGTTGATCTGTGCTGATTCCACACGTGCGGCAAGTCCCATCATCGCCAGCTTGGCCTTGGTCGCTTCGGCATCGCCGGAGGCACCGAACGCGCCTGCCTGCAGGATGTAGCGTGCGTTGTCGGCGGCCGCCGGTGCGGCAGCGGTAGCCGCCGTTGCCGGTGCAGTTTCCGTGCGTGCTGCCGGCGTGGCGGCGGCGGTGCTGGTCGAGGCCGGGGCGGTGCTGGCCGGCGGGGTTGCCGCGGCCGGACGTTCACTCAGCGGTGCCGGCAGCGGACGGCTGGTGGCGGTCACCTGCGCGGTGCTGGACACGCTGGCGGTGGCCGCCGGTGCCGGTGCGGTGGTGGTCGCCGGCGGAACCGGCTTGCCTTCCAGCGCAGCCTGCGCGCGCGATGCTTCGGCCTTGGCCCGGCGCTGCTCTTCGGCACGTGCGCTGGCGGCCAGTTCGGCGTCGGACATCTCGACTTCCTTGCCCGGCAGCAGGGTGTAGAAGTCGTACTGGGTGGCGGCCGGCTTTTCCGGTTCGGCCGGCTTCGGCGTAGCCGGCTGCGCGGCCGGCTGGGTGCCGACATCGCTGTCGGCATCAGCGACCGGGGCCGGCTGCGCGTTCGGGTTCGGCTGCGGACCGGCGCGCAGGAAGCCATCACCCTCGCCCTTGAACAGGTTCGGCGCCGCCAGGAACACCACGGCCGCGATCGCTACACCGGCCACCAGCCACACCCATCCGGGTGTGCCCTGGCTGCCGCTGTTGCGTCGTGCCTGGCTTTTGCCGCGTCGTGCTGCCATGTGTACTGCGTCTCCTGATGCTTACATTTTTTCCGGGGCGCTGACGCCCAGGAGTTCGAGGCCATTGGCCAGTACCTGGCGCGCCGCGCAAGCCAGGGTCAGCTTGGCGTTGCGGTCGGCGGCGTCATCCACCAGCACCGGCGTCCCGTGATACCACGTGTGGAACGCGTGCGCCAATTCACGCAGGTACTGCGCCACCAGATGCGGTTCCAGCGCCACGCCGGCCGCTTCCACCACTTCCGGATACCGTGAGATCTCGTTCATCAGCAGCAGCGAGGCGTCGTCGGCCAGGCGGCCGAGGTTGGCCAGGCCGTTGCCCTGTTCGTACACCAGGCCCTTCTCCTGTGCCTGGCGCAGCAGGCTGCAGACGCGGGCATGCGCGTACTGCACGTAGAACACCGGGTTGTCGTTGCTCTGCTGGCGGGCCAGGTCGATGTCGAAGGTCAGCTGCGAATCGGGCTTGCGCGCGATCAGGAACCAGCGGGTCGCATCACGGCCGGCTTCCTCGATCAGGTCGCGCAGGGTGAAGTAGCTGCCGGCACGCTTGGACAGCTTCACTTCCTCGCCGCCGCGCATGACGGTGACCATCTGGTGCAGCACGTATTCCGGCCAGCCCTGGGGGATGCCCACTTCCATCGCCTGCAGGCCGGCGCGCACGCGGGCCAGCGAGCCGTGGTGGTCCGCGCCCAGCTCGGTGATCGCGCGCTCGTAGCCACGCTGCCACTTGGACAGGTGGTAGGCCACGTCCGGCACGAAGTAGGTGAAGGTGCCGTCGGACTTGCGCATCACGCGGTCCTTGTCGTCACCGAAGTCGGTGCTGCGCAGCCACAGCGCGCCACCTTCCTCGTAGGTGTGGCCCGAGGCCTGCAGCTTGGCGACCGCTTCAGCAACCTTGCCGTCGGCGTACAGCGAGCTTTCCAGGAAGTAGATGTCGAAGTCGACGCCGAACGCGGCCAGGTCCAGGTTCTGCTCGTTGCGCAGGTAGGCCACGGCGAAGCGGCGGATCGCCTGCATGTCGTCCGGGTCCTTGGCGCCAACCACGGTGCTGCCTTCCAGGTCGACGCTGGCGCCGGCCATGTAGGCACGGGCGACGTCGGCGATGTATTCACCGCGGTAGCCGCCTTCCGGCCAGCCGTCCTGGTCCGGCGCGATGCCCTTGATCCGCGCCTGGGTGGACAGTGCCAGGTTCTCGATCTGAACGCCGGCGTCGTTGTAGTAGAACTCGCGCTTGGCGTTCCAGCCGTTGGCATCGAGCACGCGCGCCACGCAGTCGCCGATTGCCGCCGCGCGGCCATGGCCGACATGCAGCGGGCCGGTCGGGTTGGCCGACACGTACTCCACGCCCACCGTGCGGCCATTGCCGGACAGGTTGCGGCCGTAGTCGTGGGCTTCCTTGATGACCGAAGCGGCTTCGCGCTGGTACGCGGCCGGGGCCAGGTGGAAGTTGATGAAGCCGGGGCCGGCGATCTCGACCTTGCTGACGTCCTCGCTGCGCGGCAGCGCCTCGACCAGCGCCTGTGCCAGTGCGCGCGGATTGCTGCGCGCGGCCTTGGCCAGCAGCATCGCGGCGTTGGTGGCGAAGTCGCCGTGGTCGCGGGTCTTCGGGCGCTCGACCACGAAGTCCGGCGGCAGGGAGTCGGCGGGCAGGGTGCCATTGGCGCGCAAGGCTTCGATGCCTTGGCTGATCAGGGCGCGGAGGAGATTTTTCACGAGGCCTGCTGTGAGAATGAGCGGCGGAATCGCCCATTTTAGCGCAGATACCCGCGCCCACGCTGACCAGAACATGCCAGTGGGGGCGGCCGATGGCCCTTGCGGGGCCGCGCTCAACCGAACAGGCGGGGCTGGAGTTGGGCCAGCAGGCCTCGTTCAGCAAACGAAACGGGACGGCCCTCGCCGACCACGAAGTGGTCCAGCAGGCGCACGTCCACCATTGCCAGCGCCTGCTGCAGTTCGTCGGTGATGCGGGTATCGGCGCTGGAGGGTTCCGGGTCGCCGGACGGGTGGTTGTGGCTGAGGATCACCGCCGCCGCGTTGTGCAGCAGGGCGCGCCGCACCACTTCGCGGGGGTAGACCGGGGCAGCGTTGATGGTGCCGTGGAACAGCTCTTCACAGGCTATCAGGCGGTGGCGGTTGTCCAGGAACAGGGCCATGAAGACCTCGCGGGCCTGGCCACGCAGCCGGTGCTGCAGGTAGCGGCCGACCGCCGCCGGGTTGTTGCCTACCGCCTCGCCGTGTTCCAGCTCGGCCGCCAGATAGCGATGGGCCAGCTCCAGCCCGGCCGCCAGCGTGCAACTGCGCGCCGGGCCGAGCCCGGGCAGGCGGGCCAGTTCGGAGGCGGGGCGGTCGAGCAGCACCCGCAGCGGGCCGTGCGCCTGCAGCAGGTCGCGCGCGGTCTGCACGGCATCGCGGCCACCGAACCCGGAGCCGAGAAACAGCGCCAGCAGTTCGGCGTCGGAAAGTGCCGTGGGCCCGCGCGCAATCAACTTCTCGCGGGGGCGTTCCTGTTCGGGCCAGTCATGGATGGGCATGGCCCCATCATCGCCAGACTTTGCGGTGGCTCCCATCAGGGCACGCCGCGGACTGGGGTCGGAGGTTGCCTCAGCCGCGCCGGGTCTGCAGGTAGTCGAACAGCTCCTGGTTGGTCTGCAGGCCCAGCTTGCGCTTGGCTTCGGCTTTCTGCCGGCTGATCGTCTTCGGGCTGCGCCCACACCGTGCGGCCACGGCGTTCACGCTGAGGCCGGCCGCCAGCAGGTCCAGCACTTCCTGCTCGCGCGCCGACAGCGGCGTCGGTTCGCGCGGGAACAGCAGATCGCGGGCCTGCAGATGGTGGCGCAGCTGCTGGGAGACGAACACCTGGCCGACAAGCGCTGCGTTCAGTGCCTGCGGCAGTTCGGAGAAATCGGCGCATTTGTCGACCAGGCCGCTGACGCCCTCGCGCAGCAGGCCATCGAGCAGCCCGGGATGGCGCGCGCCGGTCAGCACGACCACCGGAAGCCCGGGGTAGCGGGTGTGCAGCGCATCGATCAGTTCCGGGCCATCCGGGCCGGTGCCCGGCATCGACAGGTCGGTCAGCACGGCATCGCATGGGTGATGGTCGACCAGCTGCAGCAGCTCGGCGCCGTCACGGGCGCTGCCGACAATGTCCATCAGGTGGGTCTGCAGCACGATGCGGATGCCGTGCAGGACCACGGGGTGGTCGTCGGCGATGATGATGCGTGGGTGCACGTAGCTCCTCGGAGATCGAACAGGCCACCCTGTGCGGCAGCCAAGGCCTGATTCTGCAAAAGCACCGGCCCGCAGAGGTATAAGAAAGGTCCGAAATCGATGCCGGCTGGATTCCCTGGCAACCTGGGCGGAATCCATCTGCTGATAGCCGCCCGCTATGTGCACCGTGCACCGGGACATTACCGACCATCGGGTAAGCTAGCGCCCTCGTTTGCACAGGAATTCCAGGTGGCTGACTCCCCCAACGCTTCCCCCGCGCCGGCCCGCGCGCTGGAAGGTCAGAAACTGCTGTTGTGCGTCGGAGGCGGGATCGCGGCCTACAAGGCCCTGGAGCTGGTGCGGCGCCTGCGCGACGCCGGTGCCCAGGTGCAGGTGGCGATGACCGCCGG
Source organism: Stenotrophomonas sp. YJH_SMC_8 (assembly GCF_059371315.1). Taxonomy (NCBI): domain Bacteria; kingdom Pseudomonadati; phylum Pseudomonadota; class Gammaproteobacteria; order Lysobacterales; family Lysobacteraceae; genus Stenotrophomonas; species Stenotrophomonas sp. YJH_SMC_8. Next base: position 249,674 of record NZ_JCAFUL010000007.1, read on the forward strand.
AGCACAGCAGTTCGTCACTCCGCTCAGTTTCCAGGCCCTGTCCGGGCAGCCCACCCGCACCACGCTATGGGACAGTGCCGCCGAACAGGCCATGGGCCACATCGAGCTGGCCCGCTGGGCCGACCGCATCGTGGTCGCCCCGGGTACCGCCGATCTGCTTGCCCGGCTGGCCCAGGGCCACGCCGATGACCTGGTCAGCACCCTGTGCCTGGCCAGTACCGCGCCGCTGACGATCTGCCCGGCGATGAACCACCGCATGTGGCTGCATCCGGCCACCCAGGCCAACATCGCCCTGCTGCGCCAGCGCGGTGCGCAGGTGATCGGCCCGGTCGATGGTCCGCTGGCCGAGGGCGAATCCGGTCCCGGCCGTCTGGCCGAACCGGGCGACATCGTCGCCGCGCTGGCCGCCAATGGCAGTGCCGCAGCGGTGGTTGCCGCAGCGGAAACCCGCGCGCTGCAGGGCCTGCGCCTGCTGATCAGTGCCGGCCCGACCTATGAAGACATCGATCCGGTGCGTTACGTCGGCAATCGCAGCAGCGGCAAGATGGGCTTCGCGCTGGCCGCTGCGGCCGCGTCGATGGGTGCGCAGGTCGTGCTGGTCAGCGGCCCGGTGCAGCTGCCGACGCCGCCCGGTGTGCAGCGCGTGGACGTGCGCTCGGCCGCGCAGATGCGCGATGCCGTGCTGAAGTCGCTGCCGGCCGACATCTATATCGGTGCCGCCGCGGTGTCCGACTACACCCCGCGCCAGGTGGCCGCGCAGAAGCTGAAGAAGACCGCCGACAGCCAGTCGCTGGTGATCGAGCTGGTGCGCACGCCGGACATCCTCGCCGAGGTCGCTGCACAGACGCAGTCGTTGAAGCTGGTGGTCGGCTTCGCCGCCGAAACACACGACGTGGAGAAATATGCGCGTGGCAAGCTGGTCGACAAGCGCCTGGACCTGGTGATCGCCAACCAGGTCGGCATCAGCGGCGCCGGCTTCGAGAGCGACAACAATGCCGCCACTGCCTACTGGCAGGACGGTGAACAGGTATTCCCGGCCACCTCCAAGCGCGAGCTGGCCGAACAACTGCTGGCGCTGATCGCGCGGAGACTCCAGGCATGACCCAGGCTTTCACTTCCCAACCGCTGCAGGTCAAGCTGCTCGATCCGCGCTTCGGCGACAGCTGGCCGCTGCCCGCCTACGCCACCGAAGCCAGCGCCGGCATGGACCTGCGCGCCGCGCTGGATACCGCGCTGACCCTGCAGCCGGGCGACACCGCGCTGGTGCCCAGCGGCCTGGCCATCCATATCGCTGATCCGCACCTGTGCGCGGTGATCCTGCCGCGTTCCGGTCTGGGTCACCGCCACGGCATCGTGCTCGGCAACGGCACCGGCCTGATCGACGCCGATTACCAGGGCCCGTTGCTGATCAGCGTCTGGAACCGTGGCCGCGAGGCCTTCACCATCGAGCCGGGCGATCGCATCGCGCAGTTGGTGGTCGTGCCGATTGCCCGCGTCAGCCTGCAGGTGGTGGATACTTTCACCGACAGCGTGCGGGGAACGGGTGGATTCGGCCATACCGGGGTGCGTTGACGGGGGGCATTGATGAGCGGCATCGGGGAAGGGCAGCGGGAACGGTCGTTGGGACGCAGTGCGCCACTACTGGGGGTGCTGCTGGTCCTGCTTGCCGGCTGGTTCGGATGGAGCGCGGTGCAGCAATGGCGGCAGGAAGCCAATGGCCAGGCGCTGGAAGAAGCGCGTGACCAGGCCGTGCAGGGGCTGCAGGAGGCGGCTGCCGGCCAGCTGAAGCAGCTGCAGCAGCAGTTGAAGAACGAACGCGTGCAGCAGGCACTGCAGGCCGGCGACGCCGCCGCGGCAGCGCTGGCCGTACGTGAGAGCTGGACCGGGGTGGAGCAGGTTGAAGTGCTGGGCGCCGATCTGGCCACGGCCTATGCCGACCCGGCCACCTTCGGCTATGCACGCCTGGCCCTGCTGGAAGAAGCGCTGGCCGAGGGCAAGCCGGGCCTGCGCGTGGTGCGCGATGCGGGTGGCAATCGTCTTGGTCTGGCGGCACCGGTGCAGCTGGGCAGCCTGGGCCCGGCAGTGCTCTACGTGCGCCAGCCATTGCTGCGGCTGACCTCGCCGCTGGACCAGGTGAGCGCACCGTCCACCGGGTTCCTCGGCCTGCGCCAAGGCGCGCATGACCTCGTTGCCCAGGGCGACGCCGGCCTGGCCGAGAGCGCCGAAGCGCTGGCGCGCCCGGTTCCGGGCACGCCGTTGCGGCTGGTGGCTGCCGTACCCAATGTCGAAGCCGGTCCTCTGGGCCTGGGCTCGCTGGCCAGTGCCATCGTCGCGCTGCTGCTGGCTTTTGTCGCCGTGTTGCTGGTGGTCGGTCGCGGCCGCTTGCCGAAGACCCTGCCGCTGCCGCGTCGCGCCGCTGCGGCCGAAGCCGATCACGGTCCTACCCTGAGCGAGAGCCTGCAGATGGCGCCGCCGCCGGTGGCCGCCACCAGCGCCGAGGAAAGTGCACCGCCGCCGCCACCGCCGGTCCCGGCCGGGGAACTGGCCGCCGGCATCTTCCGCGCCTATGACATCCGTGGCGTGGTCGGCAGCGAACTGACGCCGAAGACCGCCGCGCTGATCGGCCAGGCCATCGGTACCGCGGCGCTGGAACAGGGCCTGCGCGAGGTGGTGATCGGCCGTGATGGCCGCCTGTCCGGCCCGGAACTGGCTGCGGGATTGGCCGAGGGCCTGCGTCGCACCGGTTGCGCGGTGATCGACATCGGCCTGGCACCGACCCCGGTCGTCTATTACGCCGCCTTCCACCTGCGTACCGGCACCTGCGTGGCGGTCACCGGCAGCCACAACCCGCCCGAGTACAACGGGTTCAAGGTGGTCATCGGCGGCGAGACGCTGTCCGGCGATGCCATCACCGATCTCTACCAGCGCATCGTCGAGGGTCGCCTGGTGCAGGCGGCCGAGCCGGGCGATTACCAGCAGCGCGATGTGGGTGCCGACTACATCCAGCGCATCGCTGATGACGTGCAGCTGGACCGCCCGTTGAAGGTCGTGGCCGATGCCGGCAACGGCGTCGCCGGTGCGCTCGCACCTCAGCTGCTGGAAGCCATCGGCGCCGAAGTCATTCCGCTGTACTGCGATGTCGACGGTACCTTCCCCAACCATCACCCCGACCCCAGCGAACCGGCCAACCTGGAAGACCTGGTGCAGACGGTCAAGCGCTTCGGCGCCGACCTCGGCGTGGCCTTCGATGGCGACGGCGACCGCCTGGGCGTGGTCACCGGAGAAGGCAGGATCATCTATGCCGACCGCCTGCTGATGCTGTTTGCCGCCGATGTGCTGATGCGCAATCCCGGCGCAATGGTGATCTACGACGTGAAGTGCACCGGCAAGCTGTCCGACCACGTGCTGCGCAATGGTGGCAGTCCGCTGATGTGGAAGACCGGGCACTCGCTGATGAAGGCGAAGATGCGCGAGACCGATGCCGAGCTGGCCGGCGAGATGAGCGGCCACTTCTTCTTCAAGGAACGCTGGTTCGGTTTCGACGACGGCCTGTATGCTGCCGCGCGACTGCTGGAGATCCTGGCCCAGCGCGAGGAAACCCCGGACGAGGTACTGGCCGAGCTGCCGGAGATGGTGGCGACGCCGGAACTGAAGGTGCCGGTGGCCGAAGGTACGCCGCACGCGCTGGTGGCGATGCTGGTGGCGGCGGCACAGTCGCCGGACAACCCGTACGTGGGTGGCCGCCTGTCGACCATCGACGGCCTGCGCGTGGACTTCCCCGATGGCTGGGGCCTGGTGCGCGCGTCCAACACCACGCCGGTGCTGGTGCTGCGTTTCGAGGGCAACGACGAGGCGGCACTGGAGCGCATCCAGGCGCTGTTCCGCAGCCAGCTGCAGCCGGTGCTGGGCGACACCCCGCTGGGGTTCTGAGCTGGGGCCGGGCTGCGCCCGGCTCCTGGTGGGTGTCGACCTTGGTCGACACGGGGTCGGATCCCGTTGCCGCGCAACGGGCTCTGACCCGACGCTCTGGATCGACGGCATCCACGCATGGCGTGGATCTACCCCTTGAACCGCAACCCCACGCCCGGTTCGGTGAACAGGTAGCGCGAATCCAGCGCCGAATCGCCCAGCTTGTGCCGCAGCTTGCCGACCAGGATGCGCAGGTAATGGGTATCGTGCTGGTGGGTCGGGCCCCAGATTTCCTGCAGGATCTGCGGCTGGGTCACCACGCGCCCCGCGTTGCGCAGCAGCAGTGACAGCAGCGCGTATTCCTTGCGGGTCAGCGCCACCGGCTCGCCATCGAGGGCGACTTCGCGGCGCACCAGGTCCACGTGCAGATGGCCGTCGTCGAACACCGGCGGTGTGCCATCGCTGGGCACGCTGCGCGTACGCAGCAGCGCGCGCACCCGTGCCATCAGTTCCTGTGTGCCGAACGGCTTGGTCACGTAGTCATTGGCGCCGGTGTCCAGCGCCCGCACCTTCTCGGCTTCGCCCGCCCGCACGGTCAGCATGATCACCGGCACCTGGCTCCATTGCCGCAGCTGCTCCAGCACCTCGTGGCCTTCCATGTCCGGCAGGCCGATGTCCAGGATCACCAGGTCCATGTCCTCGCTGGCGGCCAGCTGCAGGCCTTCCTGGCCGGTCGCCGCCTGCCGCACCTGGTAGCCCTGCGCGCGCAGGCTGATGTCCAGGAAACGGCGGATCTGGGTTTCATCATCGATCACCAGCACGCGCGCGGCCGGCACGCTGGCATCAATCGGAGTCGGGCTCATCGTGGGAGGCTGGCTTGAGCAGGGGCAGGGTGATGCGGATCAGGGTACCGCGACCGTCGCGTCCGGGCAGCGCCTGCACGCTGCCGCCATGCGCACCGATCATGCCCTGGCAGATGGTCAGGCCCAGGCCGGTACCGTGGCGGCCACGGTCGCCGCGCTCGACGCTGTAGAACATGTCGAAGATGCGTGCGCGCTCGTCGTCGGGAATGCCGGGCCCGGCATCGATCACGTCGATGCGCAGCTGGCCGTCCAGCTCGCGCGCCAGCACCTGCACGGCGGCGTCGGGCGGCGAGAACTTGGCCGCGTTCTCCATCACGTTGAACACCGCCTGTTCGACCAGCGCCGGGTGCACCCAGATCGGTGCCAGCGTGGCTGGGATGTCCAGCTCCAGCCGCACCTTCGGCTGGTAGCGCTGCAGGCGCCGCGCCGCCGAGCCGATCAGTTCGTCCACGCCGATCCAGTCGCGATTGATCTTCAGCCCTTCGTGGCCAAGCCGGGTCATGTCCAGCAGGTTCTGGATGTAACGGTCCAGGCGTTCGCCTTCGACCAGGATGGTGTCCAGCAGGGCGCGTCGATCCGTCGTGTCCATCGCCGCGCCATAGCTGGCGAGGCTGTCGGCGGAGCCGATCATCGCCGCCAGCGGCGAGCGCAGGTCGTGCGACACCGAAGAGAGCAGGGCCGAGCGCAGCCGCTCGGTCTCGTTGCTGACGTGCGCCTGCTCCAGTTCGGCCACCAGCCGGGTGCGCAGCGCGGCCTGCGCGATGTCGTCGACCATCGCCTCGGCCAGCTGCCGCTGCTCGGGCAGCAGGCGCGCCTGCGCGCCGGGCAGGTACAGGCCGGCCACGCCGATGGCGCGGTCTTCGCCATCCAGCAGCGGCAGGAACCACCACTGCGCACCGGCCAGGGTATCGGTGAAGCGGCCGCTGGGCTGGCCGTGGCGCAGGGCCCAGTCGGCCGCGGCCAGATCGGTATCGCCCGGCTGCGAACGGCCACCGGATGCAGTGTCGGCGCCGATCCGCAGCCACGAAGGAACGTCCATCGCCTGTTCCAGCGCCAGGCGCCCGGCCTGCGCCACTTCACCATTGCCGGCCGCGCTGGCCAGCTGCCGTCCCAACTGCTGGCGCGCACGCGCATGGCGGTTGGCCGCACGCAGCGCGATCACCTGCATGCGCAGGCGCGAGGCCAGGCGCCCGGCGACCAGTGCGGCGGCCAGGAACAGGAACACGGTGATCACGCCCTGGCGTGCACCGATGGCGAAGGTGAAGCGCGGAGCGATGAACAGGAAGTTGTAGGCGAGGAAGCACAGGATCGCTGCCATCACCGCCACGCTGGCGCGCGTGCGCGCGGCCACCAGCACCACCGCCACGATGAACACCATTGACAGGTCGGCCATGCCCACCCAGCGTTCGGCCAGCCATGCCACCGCACAAGCCAGCGCGGTGGCGATCAGCGCCTGCGCCGGTTCGTAGCTGATGCCGCGTACCGGCGGCAGCAGGCCCTCGCGGCGCGAGCGCGCACGGGCCTGCGGGGTGCTGATGATGGTGATCTCGTAATGCGCGCCGCGCTGGATCAGCTGCTGGGTCAACGTTCGGTTGAACATCCGCGCCAGCGGACGTTCGCGGGTCCGCCCCAACACCAGGGTCGACACGCCGTTGTGCGCGGCGTGGTCGAGCAGGGCGTCGGCGATGCTCGAGCCGTGCAACAGCTCAGCGTCGCCGCCCAGCCGCCGTGCCAGGGCGAACGCAGCATCGATCTCGCGCCGGGTCGCCTCGTCCTGGCGGCGGCCCTGTACGGTCACCACGGTCCACGGTGCGTCCCGGCGTTCGGCGATGCGTCGCGCCACGCGCACCAGGTATTCACTCTGGCCGCCGCCGTCGATCGCCACCAGCACGCCGCGGCGCAGTGGCAGGTTGCTCTCGCCACGGGCAGCGCGTGCTTCGCGCAGGCTGCTGTCGACGCGGTCGGCGGCCTCCTGCATGGCCAGTTCACGCAGCGCGGTCAGGTTCGCCGGCGAGAAGAACGCCTGCAGCGCCTGCGCGGCCTGCTCCGGCACATAGACCTTGCCCTGCTGCAGGCGCGCGATCAGCTCGCGCGGCGGCAGGTCAACCAGCACGATGTCGTGCAGGCGGTCGAGCACGACATCGGGCACGGTCTCGCTGACCCGCACGCCGGTGATGCGCATCACCACATCATTGAGGCTTTCCAGATGCTGGATGTTGACCGTGGTCCAGACGTCGATGCCGGCGTCCAGCAGCTCCATCACATCCTGCCAGCGCCGCTCGTGGCGGCTGCCCGGTGCATTGCGATGGGCCAGTTCGTCCACCAGCACCAGCGCTGGATGCCGTGCGAGCACGGCATCCAGGTCCATCTCCTGCAGGGCATGGCCGTGGTAGGCCACGTCCTTCAGCGGTAGCTGCGGCAGCCCCTCCAGCAGCGCCTGGGTATCGGCGCGGCCATGGGTTTCCACCAGCCCGACCACCAGGTCGACGCCGCGGCGCAGCTGTTCCTGCGCGCGGGTCAGCATGGCGTAGGTCTTGCCCACGCCCGGCGCCGCGCCGAGGAACACGGTCAGCTTGCCGCCAGCTTCGCGTTGCAGGCCTTCGACCAGGGCATCGGCCTGGCGGGTACGCGCATCAGTCATGGGAGCCGCTGTCATGGCTGCCATTGTGCGCGCAGCCGGTGCAGGCCGGCATCACGGTGCCTTGGCTGCATGGTCCAGCGCGAAGTTCAAGGTCACCACGTTTACCCGCGGCTGCCCGAACAGGCCCCACTGGCGGCCTTCGGTATGCGCCTGCACCAGCGCCTGCACGCGTTCCACTGGCAGGCCTCGCGCACGCGCCACGCGCGCCACCTGCAGCTGTGCGGCGGCCGGCGACAACTGCGGATCGAGACCGCCGCCGGACTGGGTGACCAGGTCAGCCGGAACCTGCGCTGGCGCGACACCTTCCCGTGCAGCCACCGCAGCGGTGCTGGCGGCGACGCGCTCGGCCAGCGCGGGGTTGCTGCGCGCCATGTTGGAACCGGCGGCCGCCATCGGATCGTAGTTGGCGGCCGACGGCCGTGCCTGGAAGTAGCCATCACCGGTGAACGGCTGCGCCAGCCATACCGAGCCGCGCACCTGGCCACTGTCATCGCGCAGCAGGCTGCCTTCGGCCTGTCCCGGGAATGCCAGGCCGGCAAAGCCGGTTGCAATGCCGGCGTAGACCGCACCGGCCAGCAGCAGGGTGGCCAGGCCCAGGCCGATCGCCGGACGCCAGCGGGCGTCATCCTGCAGGCTGGCCACGCGGGCCTCGGCCTTTGGTTCACGGGACAGGGAAGACGAAGTGGAAGCAGAACGGTTCATGCGCCGAATACCAGGACAAGAAGAAGGTCGATCAGCTTGATCGCCGCGAACGGCAGCAACACGCCGCCGAGGCCGTAGACCAGCATGTTCCGGCGCAGCAGCGCCGTCGCGGTGGCCGGGCGGAAGCGCACGCCACGCAGGGCGAGCGGGATCAGTGCGGGAATCACCAGGGCGTTGAAGATCAGCGCCGCCAGCACCGCGTTGCGCGGGCTCGACAGCTGCATCACGTTCAGTGCGGCCATGGTCGGAACCGCAGCGGCAAACAGCGCCGGCAGGATCGCGAAGTACTTGGAGACGTCGTTGGCCAGCGAGAAGGTGGTCAGTGCGCCGCGGGTGATCAGCTGCTGCTTGCCCACTTCCACCACCGCCAGCAGCTTGGCCGGGTCCGAATCGAGGTCGACCATGTTGCCGGCCTCCTTCGCCGCCTGCGTGCCGGAGTTCATTGCCAGGCCGATGTCGGCCTGGGCCAGCGCCGGCGCGTCGTTGGTGCCGTCGCCCACCATCGCCACCAGGCGGCCACCGGCCTGCTCCTGGCGGATGCGCGCCAACTTGTCTTCCGGTCGCGCCTCGGCGATGTAGTCGTCGACGCCGGCCTCGGCAGCGATGGCGGCGGCGGTCAGCGGGTTGTCACCGGTGATCATCACCGTGCGGATGCCCATCGCCCGCAGCTGCGCGAACTTCTCGCGCATGCCGTGCTTGACCACGTCCGACAGCTCGATCACGCCCAGCACGTGTCGCCCCTCGGCCACCACCAGCGGGGTGGCGCCGTTGCGTGCCACCTGCTCGACGCGACCTGCAAGTTCCGCAGGCACGTTGCCGCCCAGCGCCTCCACGTGGGCACGGATCGCATCGGCGGCGCCCTTGCGGATCTGCCGCCCATGTTCCAGGTCGACGCCGGACATGCGGGTCTGGGCAGTGAAGGCCAGGTAGTCGGCATGGTCCGGTTCGGCGGTGGCGCACCCCTGTTCGCGCGCCAGGCGCACGATCGACTTGCCTTCCGGAGTCGGGTCGGCCAGCGAGGACAACAGCGCCGCTTCACGCAGCTGGCTGGCGTCGATACCGGCCAACGGGTGGAAGTGGCTGGCCTGGCGATCGCCGTAGGTGATGGTGCCGGTCTTGTCGAGCAGCAGCACGTCCACGTCGCCCGCCACTTCCACCGCCTTGCCCGACTTGGCCAGCACGTTGGCGGCCAGCGCACGGTTCATGCCGGCGATGCCGATGGCCGGCAGCAGGCCGCCGATGGTGGTCGGGATCAGGCACACCAGCAGCGCGATCAGCAGCAGCGGATCGACCTGCACGCCTACCGCCGCGCCAATGGCCGGCAGCGTTGCCACCACCACCAGGAAGGTCAGCGTCATCGCCGCCAGCAGCAGGGTCAGCGCGATCTCGTTCGGGGTCTTCTGCCGGTTGGCACCTTCCACCAGCGCGATCATCCGGTCCAGGAAGCTGTGGCCCGGCTCGGCGGTCACCCGCACGATGATCTGGTCGGACAGCACCTTGGTGCCACCGATCACGCCGGAACGGTCGGTGCCAGCCTCGCGCAGGACCGGTGCCGATTCGCCGGTCACGGCCGCTTCGTTGATGGTCGCCAGGCCCTGCACGATCTCGCCATCGGCCGGCACCAGTTCACCGGCACTGACGATCACATGGTCGCCCGGGCGCAGCTCGGCGGCCGGCAGCTGGGTTTCCGCGGCACCTGGCTGTGGCGCGGCTAGGCGGCGCGCCACCAGATCCTGGCGGGCGCGGCGCAGCGATGCGGCCTGGCCACGGCCACGTGCTTCGGCCACGGCTTCGGCGAAATTGCCGAACAGCACGGTCACCAGCAGGATCGCGGTCACCGCCAGGCCGAAGCCCAGCGGTGCATTGCCGGTCAGGGTGACGATCGCGGCAACGATCGTGCCGGCCATCACCACCGCCATCACCGGGCTGCGCACCAGATGCTTCGGCGACAGCTTCAGCACCGCCTCGACCAGTGCACGGCGCAGGCCTGCTGCATCCAGCAGGGCAGGGCGCGGTGCGAGGGAACTACGGGTTGAACTTGCGTGGGTACTCATTGCGGTGTCCTCAGTGCAGTCCCAGGCTCAGGTGGTCGGCGATCGGGCCGAGTACCAGCGCCGGCATGAACTGCAGCACGGTCAGGATGACGATCACCGAGACCAGGGTCAGGGCGAAGGTCGGCGTTTCGATCTGCAGGCTGCCGGCAGACTCCGGCGCCTGGCGCTTGGCAGCCAGCTGTGCAGCCACCACCAGCGGGATGATCAGCAGCGGGAAGCGGCCCAGCAGCAGCACCAGCGAGCAGCTCAGGTTCCACCACAGCGTGGCGTCACCCAGCCCTTCGAAGCCCGAACCGTTGTTGGCATAGGCCGACACGTACTCGTAGAACACCTGGCTGATGCCATGGAAGCCAGGATTGGACGTGCCGGCCAGACCGGGCACGGCCAGGGTGATGGCGGTGAACACCAGCAGGGTGATCGGCTGCAGCAGCACCAGCAGGGCCAACAGGCGTACCTGCGGCGTCTCCAGCTTGCGGCCGAACAGCTCCGGCGTACGCCCGGTCATCAGGCCGGCCAGGAACACGCCCAGCAGCAGGTAGACGATGAACTGCTGCAGGCCGCAGCCGATGCCGCCCCAGATCGCGCTGACCAGCATGTTGACCATCGCGATGCCGCCACTGAGCGGCGCCAGCGAATCGTGCATGCCGTTGACCGAGCCGTTGGAGACCTGGGTGGTCACCGCCGCCCACAGCGCGGTGCCATCGGCGCCGAAGCGCACCTCCTTGCCTTCCATCAGCAGCGGCGTGGCGGCGCTGGCGCTATGGGCCTCGCTCCACACCATCGCGCCGGTGGACAGCAGCGACATGCCCAGCATGCAGCTGAACACCAGCGCGCCAAACCGGCGCCGGCCGGTGAACGCACCAATCATGAAGATCACCGCCATCGGCACCAGCAGGATGCCGACGATTTCCAGCGCGTTCGACAGCGGCGTCGGGTTTTCCAGCGGGAAGCTGCTGTTCGGGCCATACCAGCCGCCGCCGTTGGCGCCCAGCTGCTTGGCCGCGACCATCGCCGCGACTGGGCCCAGCGGCAGTTTCTGCTGGGCCATGCCGGCGCTGGCATCGATCGGCGCAGCCTGCGGCCCGCCGGCCATCGTCGAGGGCACGCCCTGGCTGGTCAGCACCAGCGTCCACACCAGGCACAGCGGCAGCAGGAAGCGCACGCACAGGCGCACCACGTCCACGTAGTAGTTGCCGACCGCGACCTGGCGGTCATCGCCGGTCCCGTTGGCCGCTGCAGCCTGCGGCGCACGCGAGAACAACGCGCGCAGCGTGGCCACCGCCAGCGCCAGGCCCATCATCGGCGTCACCACCTGCAGGCCGGTGATGCCGGTCATCTGCGAGAGGTAGGACAGCTGCGCCTGGCCCGAATAGTGCTGCTGGTTGGTGTTGGTCAGGAACGAGATCATCGTGTGCAGCGCGGTGTCCCAACGCATGTTCGGGATCTGGTCCGGGTTCAACGGCAACCAGGCCTGGGTCATGAACACCGCCTGGGTCAGCACCGCGATCACCACGTTGCTCAGCACGAAGGCCAGCACATAGCCGCGCCAGGACATCGCGCGTGACGGATCGACGCCGAACACCTTGTACAACGGCTTTTCGATCCAGTTGAACAGCACGTCGACCTTCATCGGCGTGCCGCGCATCACCCGCGCCAGGTACAGGCCCAGTGGCCACGCCAGCAGCAGGCTGGCGGCAATAATCACAAGCATCTCAGTCATGGCAGGCTCCGCTCAGAACGACTCGGGCCGCAGCACGACATAAAGGAGATAGGCGGCGGCGACCAGCACCAGCACGCCACACAACAACGACAGCCAGGGGGACATTGCAATAGCGTCCTGGTGGAACCCCTCCACCTCAGGCCGCCATCGTCGTCCTGCCCCCCATAAACGCACTACGCGCCGGACCGGGCCGACGCGTAAAAAGTGCATAAATTCCGTGGGCCAACCCGTAACCGGGCCCGGGGCCTAGGCTACCCCGGTAGATCCACGCCATGCGTGGATGGCGCACCGATCGGCCGAGGCCGCGCGACAACCCGCTTCTGTAAAGCCGAGCATGGGCTCGGCTCTACAGGCGAATCAAGGCGCCTGGCTCGCAGGCACCAGCCCCTTCAGCTCGCGATAGCGCTGCAGGGTGCTGTCGATCTCGGCCTTCAACGCCTGCTGCTGCTGCACGAGCCCGGCCTGCAGGCGCTGCTGCGCCTGCAGCTGCGCATGCCGCTTGCGGATCGCCTCGGCCTGCTTGTCGACCACCTTGCCGCCGGCCAGCTCGCGGTCTCCCGCCGCCGACAGCAGCGCCACCAGCGACTCACGCAGGCTGGTGACGTTGTACTCGGCTGTCTTCAGGTTGTTGTCCAGCACTTCCTGGCGCTCGGCAAACACCCGGCGCAGGTCGGCCTCGCTGCCGTAGGTGGACAGCATGGCCTGCTCGGTGCGCTGGCGGGTCTGCTCGGCCATCTGGTCCAGCTGTTGCTGCTGCGCAGCGGTGCTGGCAGCGGCACGCTCCTCGTCGGTCAACGCGCGCTGGACCTGCGCATTGCGCAGGCCCGTGCTCGCATTGAATTCCTCGCGGGCATGGTTGACCGCGTCGGCCGGCAGCGAATCACTGCAGATCCGCTCCTTGCCCTCGTTCCAGCAGTACAGCTTCTTTTCCGCCTTGCCGCTGTCGCGCGACTGCGCAGGTACGGTGAACGGCACGGCCAGCAGCAGGCCGGCGAAGAGGACAGCAGGAACTCGGGACATGACCTTTCCCCTGGTCGGTCAGCGGATCGAACGAACGCCGTACTGGGCCCGGTAGGCTTCCAGCGGCTGCCGGTAACCCACAAGTTCCGGGTTGCCGGAGGCGAAATCAAGCAGGTCGGCCAGCGACGCCACGGCGATCACCGGGATACCGGCCTCTTCGGCCACCGATTGCGCCGCCGAGCGGCGGTCGGTCTCCGACGCGATCTCCTGGCGGTCCAGCGCCACCACGATGCCGGCCGGGGTGCCACCGGCGGCGCGGATGATGCCCAGCGCTTCGCGGATCGCGGTACCGGCGGTGATCACGTCGTCGACGATCAGCACGCGCTTGCCCTGCATGTCGGCGCCGATCAGCTGGCCGCCTTCGCCGTGGTCCTTGGCCTCCTTGCGGTTGAACGACAGCGGCAGGTCGCGGCCACGCTGGGCCAGCTCACAGGCCATCGCGGTGGCCAGCGGGATGCCCTTGTAGGCCGGGCCGAACACCACGTCGTACTTGATTCCGCTGGCATCGATGGCATCGGCGTAGCAGGCGCCAAGCTGGGACAGCAGCGAGCCGGAGTCGAAGCGCCCGGCGTTGAAGAAATAGGGGCTCAGCCGGCCGGACTTGAGGGTGAACTGGCCGAAGCGCAGGGCATCGGCGGTCAGGGCCAGCTGCAGGAAACGGTGGCGGTGGTCGCTCATCAAAACTCGATTCATATTCATTTGGAGCACAAATCCTAATCCAGCTGGGCTTTTCGCGCTCGTCCGGCCCCGTGTGAAGGCGTTAGCGGGCCCACCCGGCGGACTGCGCAGCCCCGCGGTCAACCGGTATGCTTGCCCGGTTTCCCGCCGTAGGTCTTCCGCATGCGCATCATCAGTTTCAACGCCAATGGCATCCGTTCCGCCGCGACCAAGGGCTTCCTCGACTGGTTCCGTGCCCAGGATGCCGACGTCCTGTGCATCCAGGAAACCAAGGCCCAGGAAGACCAGCTGACCGACCCGATGTTCCGCCCGGACGGCCACCACTGCTTCTACCGCGACGCCATCACCAAGAAGGGCTACAGCGGCGTGGCGATCTACAGCAAGCGCGAGCCGGACCAGGTCATCACCTCGCTGGGCTGGGCCCCGTTCGACGACGAAGGCCGCTACATCGAGGCACGCTACGGCAACCTCAGCGTGGTCTCCTTCTACATCCCGTCCGGCAGCTCCGGCGACCTGCGCCAGGGCTTCAAGTTCGAAGTGATGGAGTGGCTGCGGCCGATCCTTGAAGAGTGGGCGCGCAGCGGCCGCGACTACGTGCTGTGCGGCGACTGGAACATCGTGCGTTCGGCGCTGGACATCAAGAACTGGAAGTCCAACCAGAAGAATTCCGGCTGCCTGCCGGAAGAGCGCGACTGGCTCAACGCCCTCTGCGCCGACCACGGCCAGGCCACCGATGTCGCCGCCGGCCGCGGCTGGGCCGATGCCTACCGCCTGCTCAACCCCACCGGCGAGGACTACACCTGGTGGAGCAACCGCGGTGCCGCCCGTGCCAACAACGTCGGTTGGCGCATCGACTACCAGTTCATCACCCCGGGCCTGCGTGACCGCCTGCGCAGCTGCTCGATCTACCGCGACGAGCGCTTCTCCGACCACGCTCCGTTCACCGTGGACTACGACCTGTGACCGAGGCGGCCACGCCGGCCAGCTACAAGGGCTGGGCAGGCATCAAGCGCGCCTTCGGTACCCCGTCGGCGCTGACCATGGCCATGCTCGGCTTCGGCAGCGGCCTACCGTTCCTGCTGATCGCCTCGCAGACCCTGTCCACGCGCCTGCGTGATGTCGGCCTGGACCTGGGCAGCATCGGCCTGATCAGCCTAGCCAGCTTCTTCTACCTGCTGAAGTTCCTGTGGGCGCCGCTGCTGGACCGCTATGCGTTCCCGCTGCTGGGTGGGCTCGGCCGCCGTCGTTCGTGGCTGCTGGTATCGCAGGCGCTGGTGCTGGTCGGGCTGGTCGCGCTGGCCTTCGTGCGGCCCGAACAGGGCGTCTGGCCGCTGGTGGCATGGGTGCTGGTGGCCTCGTTCGCCGGTGCCACGCAGGATTCGGCAGTCGATGCCTACCGCATCGAGATCGCACCACAGGCGGCCCAGGCGGCGCTGGCGGCGACCTATACGCTGGGCTATCGGATCGGCCTGATCCTGGCCGGCGCCGGCGCGCTGTACCTGGCCCAGTTCGAAGGCTGGATCGTTGCCTACCTGGCGATGGCCGCGCTGATGCTGCTGCCGATCGTCACCACCCTGGTGTGCGCCGAACCGGAGCGCCCGGCCACGGCCGTGCAGCGCCGTATCGATATCGCCGAAGCCTTCATCCAGCCCATCTCCAGCTTCTTCAGCCGTAACGGCGTGGCGCTGGCCCTGGTACTGCTGGCCTTTGTCGGCCTGTTCAAGTTCCCCGATCAGGTGATCGGTGTGATGGCCGGTCCGTTCTACCTCGATTCGGGGTTCGACAAGGCCGACATCGCCACCGTCTCCAAGCTGTTCGGCGTGTGGATGGGCATCGGCGGCGCGTTCCTGGGCGGCATCGCGGTGGCCGCGTTCGGCTTCCGCCGCATGCTGCTGGTGGCCGCATTGGGCGTGGCGTTGTCCAACCTGGCCTTCCTGCTGATGGCGCACAACCCGGGCAAGCTGTGGGCCTTCTATGCCGCGCTCAGTGCCGACAACCTGTTCCAGGGCTTTGCCGGCACCGTGCTGGTGGCCTTCATGTCCTCGCTGACCGACCGCAACTTCACCGCTACCCAGTACGCGCTGCTGGTGTCGCTGGCCAACCTGCCGGGCAAGTTCGTTGGTGGCGTGTCGGGCTACATCGTGGAAGCCACGTCCTACAGCACGTTCTTCATCCTCAGCTCGATCACCGTGGTGCCGACCCTGCTGCTGCTGGCGTGGCTGTGGCCGCGCATCGCCGATCGCGGGCCACCGCCGGTCGCCTGATTGCCTGCCCGCCCGGTCTGCGGGATCATCGCCCGGACGCGCCGAGGGGGCGGTGCCTTGCGAACGGGGAAGTGAGCATGGCCGACGTTGTGCTGCGGGACCTGGACCCGCTGCTGCTGGAACGTATCAAACGCGTCGCGGTCGCCCGCGGCTGGACCCATGAGCAGACCTGTGCCGCCTTGCTGGAGCAGGGTCTGTTCAGCAGTGAGCTGGAAGTCCGCTCCGGCTTCGGCGATCCGGAAGTGGATGCCCTTTCCGATGCCATCGCTGCCCTGCAGGCCTTGCCCGCGGGGCAGGGCTTCGATTGAGCTGATCGCCACTCGCCGGGCATGGCCCGGCGCTACCGGAACAATCGACGCGTCTTCCGCCGGGCATGGCCCGGCGCTACCGCAACAACGTCGCTTCGGTAGATCCACGCCATGCGTGGATGGCACTGCCTCACGCCAGATGGATCGCACCCAGGATCCGCGGCCCCTGGGCCCCGGTCACGCTCGGCAGGTTGCCGGCCAGCCCGTCCATCGTCCGCTGCGCCAGCCATGCAAAGCCCATTGCTTCCACGTACTCCGGGTCCAGCCCGTGCACCGCGCTGGATTCCACCTGCACGTCCGGCAGCCACGCCGCCAGCCGCTTCATCAGCTGCCGGTTGCGCACGCCGCCGCCACAGACCAGCAGGCGGCGGGTCTGCGGCTGCTGTGCCAGCAGCGCATCGGCCACCGTTGCTACGGTCAGCTCCAGCAGGGTCGCCTGCACGTCGGCCGCAGCGTACTGGCCTTCGGCCATGTGCGCCTCGGCCCAGGCCAGGTGGAACTGCTCACGGCCGGTGCTCTTCGGCGGCGGCAGGTCGAACCACGGCTCCGAGCGCCAGCCGGCCAGCAGGCTCTCGTCCATCGCACCACTGGCGGCATATGCGCCGTCGGCATCGAAGGTTCGGCCGGTGTGGCGCTGGCACCAGGCATCCATCAGCGCATTGGCCGGGCCGGTATCGAAGCCACGCACTGCACCTTCGCGCGGAATCAGGGTCAGGTTGGCGATGCCGCCCAGGTTGAGCACCGCACGGTCTTCGTCGGCCGTGCCCAGCATGGCCAGGTGGAAGGCCGGCATCAGCGGCGCACCATGGCCCCCGGCCGCCACGTCGCGGCGGCGGAAGTCGGACACCGTGGTGATCCCGGTCAACTCGGCGATGCGGTTGCCGTCGCCCAGCTGCACGGTGAAGGCGGGTTCGGCCAGTGGGCGGTGACGCACGGTCTGCCCGTGCGAGCCGATCGCGCGCACCTGGCTGCGGTCGACGCCAGCCTCGGCCAGCAGCTGATTGGCGGCCCCGGCGAAGTTGATCGCGATCCGGGCGTCCAGCTCGCCCAGCTCCTCCAGCGAGTCCAGCGGGCCACCTTCGCCCAGCGCCACCAGCCGCGCACGCAGCACCGGCTCCCAGCGGGCGGTCAGGCCGTGCACGAAGCGGCAGCCTCCGCCGGCGGGGAACTGCACCAGCGCGGCATCGATGCCGTCGGCGCTGGTGCCCGACATCAGGCCAAGGTACAGGGGGGCGTCAGCGTCGGCAGTCGTGTTCATGGCAGGCATAAAAAAAGGACGCGGCAAGCTTGTGCTGCCGCGTCCTTCTTCGTCAACGCAGGGGCTCAGCCGCGCTTGCGGCCGGTGCTGCTCTTGTCCTTGGCGCTGGCCACCTCGGGGGCGGCCTCGTCGCGGCTGGTCGGCGCGGGGCTGGCATCGGCGTAGATCAGCTTTTCCATGCCCTGGATGCGGGCCATCGCCGGCGCGGTCTGCGCGCGGAAGGCGACCAGCTCGGCGCCCTTCAACGGCTCCGGCGGCGGCATGGTCACGGTCAGCGGGTTGCGGTGCTCGCCGTTGACGCGGAATTCGTAGTGCAGGTGCGGGCCGGTGGCCAGGCCGGTCGAGCCCACATAGCCGATCACCGTGCCCTGGGCCACACGCTGGCCGGTCTTGATGTTCGCAAAGCGCGACATGTGCCCGTACAGGGTGGTGTGGCCGCGGCCGTGATCCAGGATCACCACGTTGCCGTAACCACGCTGCACGCCGGCGAACTGCACGCGGGCGTCGCCGGCGGCCATGATCGGGGTGCCGGTGCGCGCGGCGTAGTCCACGCCCTTGTGCATGCGCATCTTGCCCAGCACCGGGTGCTTGCGCGCACCAAAGGTCGAGCTCAGCCGCGCGAACGGGATCGGCATGCGGATGAAGCTCTTCTTCAGCGAACGGCCGTTGATGTCGTAGTACTCGGACTTGCCGTTGCGGTCGAAGCGGAAGCCGGAATAGGTCTTGCCTCCGGTGGTGAAGGTCGCCGCCAGGATCTTGCTGGTGTCCACCTTCTCGCCTTCGCGCCAGGTTTCGTCCATTACCACGCTGAAGCGGTCGCCCGGCTGCAGGTCCTTGGAGAAGTCGATGTCGTACTTGAAGATGTCGTCGGTCATCGTCGCGATCGCCGACGGCGACAGCCCGGCGCGGCGCGCGGCGGCGTACAGCGAACTGGTGATCTCGCCACTGGTGACCACCGTGCGCGTGGAGGTCTCGCGCTTGGTCACCTTCTCCTTGATGTCATCACCGGCCAGGCTCAGCTCCACCCGGTTGTCGGCATCGCGGTCGAAGCGGATGCTGCGCAGGTCACCGGACAGCGGCATGTCGAAGGCGATCTCGGCACCCGGGCGCAGCTTGGTCAGCGCCTCGCGCGCACCCGGGTGGTCCAGCACCCGGTGCAGGGTGGTGGCCGGGATGCCGGCCTTGTCGAACAGATCGCTCAGGGTCTGGCCGCGTTCCACGCGCAGTACCTGCCAGCTGTCACCGGGTACCTGCTGCTGGCGGGCCATGGTCAGCGGCGGCAACGGCAGCGCCAGACTGGTATGGCTGTCGGCAAAGGGGGCGTCGATGGTGTGCGAGAAGCCCGGGACGATCGTTGCCACCAGGGCGCCGATGGTCGCGAACAGGCTGGCATGCATCCAATGGCGCCGGGTCCAGCGCTCGTTGAAGGCGGCGGGAAGATGTTGCCTGAGCTTCCGATGCAGGGCGTTGTCGTGCAGGACGTGGAGGCGTTCCTGGAAGCGCTGCTTGCGTGCGCGCCCTTGTTCGGAATTGTGCATCGGCGGTTTTTTCCTGGCGGCCCGGGAGCGCGGGCCTGATCGCCGGTTACCATAGACACCTGAGAAAACCGCGTCAAACCCTTGTGCCCATTGGCTTTTGTGAAGCCAATCGGGTTAACTTTGCTTTAACACCCCACACAAGAATCGGCGTTGCCGGGAGTAGTCACGTGTCCTCGATTGAAGAAGCCCTTGCCCTGATCGGCCGCGGTGCCGACGAGATCCTCAAGCTCGAGGATCTGCGTGCGCGCCTGCAGGAAGGCCGCCCGCTGCGGATCAAGGCCGGCTTCGACCCCACCGCGCCCGACCTGCACCTGGGCCATACGGTGCTGCTGAACAAGATGCGCCAGTTCCAGGACCTCGGCCACCAGGTCATTTTCCTGATCGGCGACTTCACCGGCATGATCGGCGACCCGTCCGGCAAGAGCCTTACCCGCAAGCCGCTCAGCCGCGAGGACGTGCTGGCCAACGCGCGCACCTATGAGGAGCAGGTGTTCAAGGTGCTGGACCGCAGCCGTACCGAAGTCCGCTTCAACTCGGAATGGTTCGGCAAGATGGGCGCGGCGGACATGATCCGCCTGGCCGGCCAGCACACCGTGGCACGCATGCTGGAGCGCGACGACTTCGCCAAGCGCTACGCCGCCCAGCAGTCCATCGCCATCCATGAGTTCCTGTACCCGCTGGTGCAGGGCTACGACTCGGTGGCCCTGGAGGCCGACGTCGAGCTGGGTGGCACCGACCAGAAGTTCAACCTGCTGATGGGCCGCGGCCTGCAGGAACACCACGGCCAGAAGCCGCAGGTGGTGCTGACCATGCCGCTGCTGGAGGGCCTGGACGGCGTCAACAAGATGTCCAAGTCGCTGGGCAACTACATTGGTATCAGCGAGCCGGCCATCGACATCGTCACCAAGACCATGAAGGTGGACGACACCCTGATGTGGCGCTGGATCGAACTGCTGTCCTTCGACATCAGCCAGGCCGAAGCCCTGCAGCTGCGCGAGCAGGTGGCCAATGGCGGCCTGAACCCGCGCGTGGTCAAGCTGCGCCTGGCGCGTGAACTGGCGACCCGTTTCCACGATGCAGCAGCGGCCGAGCAGGCCATTGCAGGTTGGGAGGCGGCGGTGACCGGGCAGGGCGACATCACCCAGCTGCCGCTGCAGGACGTGGCGATCCCGGCCGAAGGCCTGCGTATCGCTGCACTGCTGACCGCTGCCGGCCTGACCCCGAGCAACTCCGAAGCCAACCGCAAGCTCAAGGAGCGCGCGGTGAAGGTGGACGGCGAAGTAGTGGAAGATGGCCAGCAGGTGCTGCAGCCGGGCTTCGAAGGCCTGTTGCAGGTCGGCAAGCGTACGTTTGCCCGCGTGCGCCTGGTTGCTGCCTGAGACAAAGGAAGGGCCGGCGCCAGCCGGCCCTTCCTTGTGCTCTTGTAGAGCCAAGCCCACGCTTGGCTGCTCTTCGCGGGAACCTACCGCAGCGCGCCGCATGAACGGATGCAACATCCGGTGAAAAAAATCGCCACACCCCCTTCACAAATGATGCGAATGGGGACATACTTCTCCTCCCCCGTCGCAGGGGTCGCCACCAAGGGGCTTCAGCGACAACAGGGCGCCCACCACCGCCGAACGAGATGATCGAACGAAGGTGTTGACGGACTGAAAAAGTCTGGCATAATGGGCGGCTCGCTACGAAGGAAACTTCGCAGCACACGGGAACGGCGCTGAGGCCACTTCCCCTGATCTTTGAAAGTATGCGCAGGTATCTTGTGAAGGCGCCTGCAGGAAGGATGATTGTCCATCTTGCAGACGTTTGATCAAGCAACTATTAATTGTTTTAAAGCAAGCGATACG